>JAIRMP010000035.1 GCA_031258615.1 Spirochaetaceae bacterium
TGCGGATACAAAAATAACATGGCCAAATGGCCATGTTATTTTTGTACTGTTCATTAGGGAATTTACGTCTGGCCTTTGACTAGAGCCTATAGCCAACCGCAAGTTTTATAGGTATTTTGATTTTGAAGTTATCGGTGAAATCTTTGGTATCTTCCTCCTTCTTTGTGTTGAAAGTAACTCCCAAGCCCACTTCACCGCGGAAATACAACGCGTTTGTTATATCGTAATCAACTCCAAGCCCAAAAAGCAGGGACATAGCGTTAAACTGGTCTCCTGGCTTGTCTATCTTTGTCCCCTCGTAGGACCCGCCAAGGGCTATTCTGTAATCGATACCGACATATGGAAAGAATGCGAATCTTTCGGCAAGGGATATCGGGTATTTACCTACGATGCCTATCAGTAAATTGGTGCTGTCCATACCTTTGTCACTATCTTTGCCTTTGGCATTGGCGAAAATCAGGTCTATGTTCGCCTCCGCGTATTTGGCGTCAAAAAACACGTTTATACCTGCCCCAAATTCGGACGAATTTTGCTCGCCATAGCCTCTAACCGTCTCTAATTTAAAACCTGGCATAAGCGCCAGACCGCCGCCCACGCTGAATAAACTACGTCCACCATCTTGCGCGAAGAGTGCCGCGCCACACACCGTCATGCATAAAAGCATTGTTACCACTTTCTTCATTTTTTTACTCCTTATGAAGATTTTTTTTCCGCAATTATCGCATACTTCGGGATCAACACTGCTTAGCCTCATTCAAGAAGCCTTTCTTTCGTAAAAGATACTGTAACGATACCGGATATATGGGATAACGCTAAAAAGCCCGGCGGCATGGTCAAAAGTGCCCACGCTACTGCGCCCTTTAACGGCGGATTATTGAGAAACGGCAGTAATGCCCAGATGATAAAAAGAGAACAAAGGATTATTTTCCGTAATTTAATGGGGGGGGGGGGGGGGTAGAAACTAACGAAAAATACGGAATTCCTGGTAAAAAGCGGGATAAAGTATGTTCAGTAAACGAATTACGGTGAGAAGAAACAGGGGAACAACATCTTTCACCCGCCACCACAAAGCAATGCTTTTTATACAGCAAAGCGCGGTTAACTCCCGCCTCTGCATACTCCAACATTTTTTTCATCACATTGATACTCTATCATAACAAAAATTTTTTGTCAAGGCAGGCAGGCCAGCCTGCACCAAACGTACGCCAATAGCTGACTCATTATCCTTGTCATCCGCTAAGCGTGAAAGATAACGGGTTACGCCACCACATCCCAGCCCCTCAACAACGGTAGGAGTTTGCGGTAAGCAAGCCGCCAGGCTGGTGGCGCAAACTCCTATGCAAGCGCGGAGCGCTTGCACGCTGAGCGTGAAAGCAAGCGGGTTGGGCCCCTCGACAAGCCATGTAACAACGGTAGGAGTTTGCGGTAAGCCGCCAGGCTTGCGCCGCAAACTGGACAACCGCGAAGCGCTTGTCCAGCCCCCGCCTACCGGCAGCTCCACTATTCACTGCGTGCCGCGATGCCTTGACTCCCTCCAAAATGCACGGCTAAACTCAAATCAGGATGAAATCTAGGCAAAAACGCCTTCAAACTGTACGCAGGCTGATCGAGACGAACCCTGCCGGTTCCCAGGACGCTATTCTTGATATGTTGAGGAGTGAGGGTTATTCTCTGACCCAGGCGACGCTGTCGCGCGATTTGAAATCGCTCGGTGTTTGCAAAAGGCCCAATTTTGAGGACGGCTACAAGTACTATTTTCCTGATGAAACGGAACAGAACGAGGCAAGACGGGATCATATACAGGATTTTTTGCGGGGCTATATCTCCATCGAATGGTCCGGCAGTATGGTTGTGATAAAAACCTATTCGGGACATTCCAGTTCCGTAGCGCTTGCCGTTGATAACCTTGCGCTGGACGACGTGTTGGGTACGATTGCCGGGCATGACAATACGGTTTTTGTTTGTTTGCGCGAAGGGATCACCGGCGAAGACTTTATGGCGGTGATGAAAAAAAATATTCCAAACCTGGAGGCATGATGCGTTACAATAATTTGGATAAAACGGCCGCATACGGTCGTCTTGTGGAGGCGGCAAAGGTGTATTCCGGTTTCGATTCTTTTCCTTACAGGCGGAAACTGAACGCGGCGCGGGTGGCGGCCTGCTCCGTCCCTGTGGCGGACACGCTTGTTTACAACTGGGCCGCCAAAAAGCTTGACGATGACATCGTTGCGCTGCTGCGGGAGCTTGCGGATGAGCAGGAGCTGACTGCTAAGTACAGGGCGCTGCTTGACGGGGAAATGATGAATACCGGTGAAAAGCGGAAGGTGCTGCACCATCTATTGCGCGGTCAGCTTGGGAATGATGTTGTATCGGACGGAAAAAACATAGGGGAGTTTTACAGGAAAGAGCTGGAGCGGCTTTCCGCCTTTGCCTTGGATGTCCGCGCCGGCAGGATACACGGGGCCGGAGGGAAGAAATTCAGCCATGCCGTGCAGATAGGGATAGGCGGTTCCGACCTTGGGCCGCGCGCCCTTTACATCGCGCTGGAAAATTGGGCGCTGAAAGAGGGCGTTACGCCCAACATAAAGGCAAAGTTCATCTCAAATGTTGACCCGGACGACGCTTCCGCCGTGTTAAACTCAGTACCGCTTGACGAGACTCTGTTTGTCCTTGTTTCAAAGAGCGGCACGACGCAGGAAACGCTTGCCAACGAGCTTTTTGTCAAGGACAAGCTGCTGAAGGCGGGTCTTGACGCGAGCAGGCATATCGTGGCGGTAACGAGCGAGACCAGCCCGCTTGCCCATAACAGCGCCTACCTCGATTCGTTTTATATTGATGATTTTATAGGCGGGCGCTATTCGTCCAGTTCCGGCGTTGGCGGCGTGATACTTTCGCTTGCCTTTGGCCCCGCCGTGTTTGGGGAATTTCTGGCCGGCGCTCACGAGGCGGACAGGAGCGCCCTTGAACCTGACATTCTCAGTAACGCCGCGATGCTGGACGCTCTTATCGGCGTGTGGGAGCGGAATTTTCTCATGTTTCCGTATACCGCCGTGCTGCCGTACAGCCAGGCGCTTTCCCGCTTTCCCGCGCATTTGCAGCAGTTGGACATGGAATCGAACGGGAAGCGCGTGAATAGGGCCGGCGAGCCGGTTCCCTACGCGACAGGGCCTGTGGTTTTCGGCGAGCCGGGCACAAACGGGCAGCACTCGTTCTATCAGCTCCTCCATCAGGGTACTGACATCGTGCCGCTCCAGTTCATAGGCTTTGACGAGAGCCAGCTTGACGATGATGTTGTTGTGGACGGCTCTACCAGCATGACAAAGCTGAAGGCGAACCTTGCCGCCCAGATTGTCGCGTTTGCCAAGGGGCAGGATGACGCAAACCCGAACAGGCAGTTCCCCGGCGGGCGGCCTTCCAGCCTGATACACGGCAAGCGCCTCACGCCCCGCTCACTGGGCGCGCTGCTTGCCCACTTTGAAAACAAGGTAATGTTCCAGGGCTTTGTCTGGAATCTGAACAGCTTTGACCAGGAAGGCGTCCAGCTTGGCAAAGCCCTTACAAAAAAAGTCCTGTCCGGCGCTTCCGGCGACGACGCGCTGGACGCCTACAGCAATCTACTTGGCAGGCCAGCCTGCACCAAACGTACGCCAATAGCTTAGGAGTCGTCCTTGCCATCCGCTGAGCGTGAAAGATAGCGGGTTAAATAGCTGAGGAGTCGTCTTTGTGAGCGGCTGAGCGTGAAAGCAGGCGGGCACATCCCCCTTCACTCTTCACCATTCACTAAGAAGGGGGCGCAATTTCCCCGCCGTTTTCGCAAACCGCCACCGTTGTCGTCGCGCCCCCCTACGGCCGCACTTCGTTGCGTCCTACCCCCCAATCAGGGACATCACCGACCCGCGTGTGGGTTGTGCCGTCGGCACAACCGCGCAGCGGCAAGCCGCCTCCGGCGGCTTGTCCCCCAATCAGAGTACACCAATCAGGGGACACCACCAACCCGCGTGTGGGTTGCTTCGGCGCAACGCGCCTGGAAATGGTGGTGGCGTTGCCAAGCCCCTCGTCCTTGCTATACGCTGAGCGTGAAAGAGAACGGGTTAAATAGCTGAGGAGTTGTCTTTGCCAGAGGCTGAGCGTGAAAGCAGGCGGGTAAAGCCGGTCAGCAGTTCCCGCGCCTCATCCCCGGCGCCGCCGTATGCGGCGGCAAATTCTGAAAAGGCTGTCTCCGCCTCTGCCAAAAGGGAATGTCCCCTCTCCGCGGCCATCTCGAGGCAGCCGGCGGCGGTAAGGACGGTTGTCAGTTCCTCTATGGCCGCCTCCGCGGCCGCCTCCGCTTCCGGCGCGCCGGAAGCGGAGGCGCCGGCGCTTTCAAAGCAGCGCATGACAAGGCTTAGCCGCCTGCCGGTTTCTTCCCTGTCGGAGGCCGCGCCGTGCAGGTACAGCAGTACAGGCAGGCTCTTTTTTCCCTCCACAATGTCGTCGCCGCGCCTCTTGCCGGGTACTCCCTCCTCAAGGTTCTTCACGTCGTCCAGAATCTGAAAACCAACGCCCAGCTTTTCCGCCGCTTTCGCGAGCGGAAAAACCGCGCCGTCATCACCTGCTGAGCGGCAAAGCGCCGCAAGGCGGCCCGTATTTGCCGCGAAACGGGCCAAAACTCCCGTTTTCAGCGCGCACATCGTGTGGTAATCGTCTATTGAAGGCAGGCTGTCCCAGGCGCGATGCCAGGCTATGTCCAGCGATTGGCCCAAGTGCAGGGCGCGCATCTCACACGCCCACATTGAGTACAGCTTCAGTTTCGCTCCGGTCGGCGCGTCCCAGCCGTCTATGCAGGAAAGGGGCAGAAAGTACATGAAGCACCCGCTGTTTATCGCGGCGTCCGTGCCGTAAAGCAGGTGGACGGCGGGCTTCCCGCGCCGTTCCGAGGAGTTATCCTCAATATCATCGTGAATCAGGCTTGCGTTGTGGCAGAATTCCACGAGCGGCGCGAGCGGCAGAGCCTCGTCCCCCCCGCCCATGCTTTCGCAGACAAGTTGCATGAGTAGGGGCCTCCAGCGCTTTCCGCCGCGGCTTAACAGGTCCATGCCCGGTTCCAGCAGCGACAGGGATTTTTCAGTCAACGGTGAAAAATCACGTTCGCTGTCAAAAAAGCGGGAGAAATTACGCCTGAACCAGGCCGAATCCGGCTGTCCGGGCAGCGCGTCCCGTAGTACCGCTTCAATTTTTTGAAGCCGCGAGGTATAATCAAGGCTCATACCGTATCTTAATTGGGAGTGTATAGCCGTGTCAAACTATGAAAAACCGGATTTTTGGTCGCTCAGGGCCCAAAAAGAAGGGTATCCGGCCCGCTCCGTGTACAAACTCCAGGAAATAGACAAAAAATTCGGCCTCCTGCCCGCACGCCCCGCCCAAATTAACGCGGATTTTAGGGTTTTGGAACTCGGCGCGGCTCCGGGAAGCTGGAGTTTGTACGTTCTTCGTAAATTTTCGGGGCGCGGCTTCCTGGCCGCCTGCGATCTGTCGCCGCTCTCACACCGCCCGGATTCAGGGCTTTTTGGCGGACAGAACTTTTTCTTTAAGCAGGCCGATATTTTTGTGGCGGAAACCCGGGCGGAACTTACCGCGCTTGGGCCGTTCAGCCTGATACTGAGTGACGCGGCGCCGGCGACAAGCGGCGGACGGCTCGTGGACGCGGCCCGTCAGGCCGAGCTTGCGGAGGCCGCTTTTCTGTACGCGCACGCCGCGCTAAAGCGGGGCGGTAATGTCTGTGTAAAGATATTTCAGGGGGCGGACACGACGGACCTCATCAAAGAAATTCGTCCGCTGTTCAACACGCTAAAAACATTCAAGCCGAAAGCCTGCCGGTCATCCTCGCTCGAAACTTACCTGGTAGGCGTCGGTTTTAAAACACTATCCTGATGTGTTCAGTCATGCTTAGCTGTACTATTTTTACCATCAAGACCTGTTCCGAGGGGGAGTAACGCCAGCCGGGCGCATTGTACTGTTCAAACTGGGGGTCGGAACGCCAATCCATGTTACGCATCTGAACCCTGAAAAAGGGTTTTACATTCAAAATATAGAGATAATGCGTCTCTCCGGGTGGAAAGTTGACGCCTAAGTCCAGCACATTGTTTTGAAAAGTCGCGCTGATTTCAGGTGAAATTGTCCAGCACCAAACGCCGCCGGCCATCTTTCCTGTCCCAAACGCATGGGGGTAAAAGTTTGAAAACTTTAGTTCACGGTATATCTGCGCGGCGGTCAATTTTTCGGAGGACGCCGAGTTTATAAATGAACCGTCCACGGACAGTTCAAGCTCAGCGTTTAACGATAACTCAGAATCGGTAAGCGAAAGCATCGATATTATCAGCGACCGTCCTACCGCCGCCCACCCGCTGTCACCGGTTGCCTCGCTGAAATTGGTAAGAGCTGCGCCCAGGCGTATGTTGTAAAGTGTATCAATGTTACCGTCTATCAAAGAAACATAACCGGTTGTCTTGTCCTTTTTTATACTCGTGGAGACAAGCTCCCCTGCCCTGTGCAGGAATTTATCGAAAGGATTTTCTGTGCCGTCCTCTCCTATCCATTTATTCCATACGAGCCATCCTTCAAAAATACCTGCGCACATTTTCACGTTGATCGTGGATGGATCCAAACTTTTGATATACTCGATTCCCCTGTCAAAAAGTTCTTTGCTGTCATGCTCGTACAGGTATTTAAATATATCTTTCTCCGTTAAAAAACCTGAAAGTGTACTGCCGCTGAAAGACGCTATACGGGATATGTTTTCACGTTCGTTTGTGAGTAATCCCGGCGTGGAGTTGCTCAACCTTCCCAAAAAAGGCGCTAAAAGAAAGGTATGCGTCCCATTACGGAACGAGGCGGGAAGCCGGTTAATGGCCGCTGCCAAAGCGCCGCGCCGCCCCGCTTCGGCAAGGTAGGACGCAACGGTATCTTCTGTGCGGTTATCCGCATTTACCGTGCGCTCCCAGTAACCAAAAGCCGCGCCGCACCAGTTCTGCACGATTTCGTTGTAAATCTGCGTTTCTTTGCTACTGGAAACGATCAATTCGCTCATGTTAAATATACTGCCATCAGAAATTAGACCGTAAAATGCGGCCGGATCGGTACGGCTCAACGAAATGAGACGGCGGTCTTTATACACGTTTGCCGCTTCAAGGATGTATTCATTGCCTTCGTATCTTACAACAAAGTTGTCAGATCTGCTGCGCACGATATCGGCCCTGCCATACACGTTGAACGGTACAAGTATCTGTTCAATTCCGTCTTTTACCAATGCGCTAACTGTTAATTTTTTTGTATATACGTTGTTGTCTATGTAGAATGAAAGCTCCTGCCCGCCTGAAAGACGAAAGCGCGCTTCGCTGCCTGAAATCGTTATTGCTTCAGGATAGGCGGCCTGCACGACTCCCGCGCTGTCTACATACGCAAAGCCGTCATCTCCGCTGCCGGAAAGCCTGAATTCGAGCCCGCCAAAAAACAACTGGACACCGTCATGTACAAGGTATTCCCGGCCTGCGCCGTCCGTTTGCCGCTGCGCTCCCCCGCTTTGCCGCCTGATGCTGCCGTTGATCCGCAATGCGCCGATCTGCCGGTTCAGATTCCCCGGCCTGTTAAACTGCACCACAGCCAACAGCACAAATATAACAAAATACAAGGATAACAGTCCGACAATTTTGGATATAAAATGCCGCCTCATTGCCGCTATACTATCAAAGTAAAAAAAAATTAGCAATTAGCAGGCCAGGCAGGCCAGCCTGCACCAAACGTACGCCAATGGCTGAGGCTTGGAGTTTGCGGGAAAAGCGCGTAGCGCGCCGCAAACTCCGGAGACAACCGCG
>JAIRMP010000043.1 GCA_031258615.1 Spirochaetaceae bacterium
CTGACATCGGTGCAGGTGGTTGCCGGCTACAACTTCAAGTTTATCGGGACGCAGACCCTGTCGACCGCGCAGGCGGACAAGTATCCCGCGCTGTTCACGGTATACCAGCCGCCCGCCGGTACGCCTGTCTTCACCGGCTCGCAAAAGATTTACGATGTCGTATAGGACACGGCGGCTCACGCGGGACGGGGGATGGGCCTCCCGGCGCACTTCGCAGCCGGGGAAAACTCCTGAAGTTTGCGGAGACAACCGCGGGGCGCAGCCCCGCTCATCAAACAAACCCCCGGCGGGAGCCGGGGATGCCCCTCATGGGGCACGTGAGATATTATGAAAACGTTGAATATATCACCGGAAAATTTGACTTATCAGATCGCGGACAAGCAAAAAATCGTGCTTGGCAGCGCGGACCGTCTGGATTTGCAGAAGTATGTTTTGCAGGGCATGACGCTGCCCGCCTCGGCAGACGCGGTCAAGGCAGCGTTCGGGATTCCCGACAGCAAGATTCCGGATTTTAAGGATATAATAACCGCTTATGCCGGTATCCGCGACCATTGCAAGACGTTTTATGACGGCGCGTTTACAGGCTCGGTCAATCTCGCGTCAAACATCATTGAATTTAGCTTTTCGGCGAAGTATTACCTCACGGGGATTGCCAGGATCGCCGCCGACTTCGAAGCGGGGAAGATCAGCGATAAGGACGCGCAGGAACAATGCGCCGCTCTGGTGGACCTCCTGCTCAAAAATATAGGCGGCTATGTTGAAGCCTGCGACAAGGTTTGCTCGGGGATCAAAATCTTTCTTGAGGAAACGCTGGTGGACAATGTAACGATGAACGGACAGGACGGGAAGTCCGGGCTCAACAAGAAATACTATGACAAGTACCATCTGAACGAGTCGAATATCAAGCAGTTGAATGACGATATAGCCGAAGCCCAGCGCGAGTTGGACAAGGCGTCGGCGGACTACAATTACGATGTTACGGTGGCGTCGACAACCCCGACTTACGCCTGGATATTCCCGTTCGGCACCATTCCGGCTGTTATCGTGGCCGGCGTGTACGGTGATCGGGCTACGGAGGCCTACAAAAAGATGGGAGCGTGCCGCGACAAGATAAAGGCCGCCCAGGGCGATTTGCAGGCTAAGATGGCGATGGTGGGCTGCCTGCGCAGCGCGACCGACAGCGTTTCCCGTGTAGCCGGCTTGATACAAAAGGCCGTAGCTCCTATTGAGGCGATGAAGGGCTGCTGGAACGCTATTTTCGATGACCTTGGCTCGTTAAAGAATACGATACAGGAGGACATAGCCGATCTTCCCGTGGTTGTCAAAAGCATAGGCGTGGACAAGGCGCTGGCGCAATGGGAGGCTGTAGCGCAGGAAGCTGACGATTACCGGAAGACGGCGTATATATCAAGCACATCTAAAAACCTCGCGGAAGCCGGTGTTATCCAGTTCCCTGCGATAAAAAAACCGGCGTAACAGACCCGCAGCAGGCCGCCTCCCGGCGCACATCATAGCCGCAAGCCCCCGTAGTCATTGCGAGTACCCATAGGGTACGAAGCAAAATAATAGGCATACGCGTTACAAAACACTATATTTGTATTAAGGAGCAGCGAAAATGGCCAAAACAAGCCTTTTACAGGTACGAATTGATACGGAGTTAAAACAGCAGGCGGAAAAACTCTTTGCTGAAATCGGGCTGGATACCCCATCAGCCGTAAGGCTTTTTTTCAAGCAGTCCATCATACAAAAAGCAATACCGTTTCCGGCGGCTTTACATCAGGAAAAAAACGAAGAGCCTATAAAAATATGGCAGAACCATGCGCCGCTTATGAAAAATCCGGTACATCTTGACGACTATCAAAAATTCACACGGGACGAGCTGCATGATAGAAAAAGTTTTTTTTGATACAAACCTGTTCATTTACGCTTATACAACGAACGAACCGGAAAAATCAGAAGCTATACACGCCTTGCTTCAGGACTATTCAGGAAAAAAGAGCATCGTTATAAGCACACAGGTATTGAGCGAATTTTACGCGGTAATGGCAAAACACCGGCATCCCCATGAGAAAATAGTTGATTATCTCAACGAACTCATTTCTGCCGTCACCGTCAGCGCGGTTACAACGCGGTCGATCGAAAAGGCGCTGTCCATCAAAGGCAAATACGCATACTCGTGGTGGGATTCGTTAATCCTCGCTTCCGCGTTGGAAAACGGCTGTAAGCGCGTTTGTTCCGAAGATATGCGGCACGGACAGATAATTGAGGACGCTCTCTTAATAGAAAACCCGTTTTTACCTGCCGCAGGCGTCTGACAAGCGCAACAGGCTGCCGGCATCTGAGGATATCTCCGGATTAAAGGGGCATGGGCGATACAAGAATCGAACTTGTGACCTCCAGCGTGTCATACTGGCGCTCTAACCAACTGAGCTAACCGCCCTGAATGTTGCCGCTAAAAACAAATGTTTTTAGCGGCAGCTACAGCTATAGGCGTTCACGTATTACTACGTTCACTTCTATTTTGCCGATGGGGCCAAGTTCCATCGGCACGATTAGGGCTTCTACCTTCATCGTGTTTGAAATTTCCATATTTTCGCCGGAAAAGAGCGCCGGCGGTGTAAGATCGAATCTAAAGCCCAAATCATGGAGCTTGGTAACCGCCTGGGCGGTGATCATATTTGCAAGCTCGGTAATGGTCGCGTTTGCCATGTCGTCAAGAACCGTAAACGTTTCACCGCCGTTCATAACACCAGCCACTTTAAGGGCTGTATCCTTGGTCATATCAAACAGAACGCGCCCTTCAACATCACCGGCGAGGCCGACAAGGGCGGCAACACCCATTATCTTCATGGATGATTCTTTTAAGTAAAGCTCGCCGCGTTTTACCTCCGTATTGAGTACTTCCTTCAATACGTTGAATGTAGCTTCTACAAATGGATTAATATACTCAACCCTCATTTCATTCTCCTTACTTTAATTTTTCTCAATCCTGATGAATGCCGAAATCTGATTCTTTCCTACAGCCTTCCAGTCTGCATCTAACATAGTTTCATTCGTTCCCAAAAATACTATACCCTTGCTCTTTAACTTTTCGGATATATCCTTGAACACCCTCTTCTGGCCATCCGGCGTAAGAAAAGATAATGTATCACGGCACACAACAATATCAAGCTCCGGCAGCGTGTTCACATTGGTCACATCGTGGTATTCAAACACTATGCTGTCCTTTATGGAAGCGTTAAATATATAACCCGTCCGCCCTTTCGATATGAAAGTCTGGCAGTAATCCGGCACGTCAGTCATTTCAAACACCATATTTGGCGCGTTAGCAATTGCCATTATGTCGTTGTCGTTAGCCCAAATCTTTATATGACCATCAGGATAACGCAATTTTAGTATACAGGCAAGTGAAAATGTTTCATAGCCCTTGCCGCAGCCCACATTCCAGACCTGTATATTATTTGAGGAAAGATCGGGCAGCAGGGCTTTGACCGCGTAGGCATAATCGGAAGTCCATAATTTGCCGTTGCAGGGCGAAAAGAAAGGCTCAAGGTATGCGTCCGCGTCCGACGTATTTTTAAGCTGAATGTTCTCCTTACTGCGTGTGGCAGCCCATTCCACAAGCCGGGCGGCAACCCAGTCTTCGTTGACGGGGCTGGAGTAAAATTTATTCAGCGCGGCCAGTCCCTCCTTTATAAATCCAAGATCGTCCGCCGTTACCGAAGGTTCCGTCAGCCCGCCCTCAGCCTCACCAGCCGAGGCGGCAGACTTGAAGTAGGCGGCCCCGTCACCGCCCTCCACAGAATCACGGGACGCCTGCTTTTCTTCCTGATTCTGTGAAAAAATATGAACGACATCAAGAATTATGTACAACGAGCCTTTGTTTTCAACAACGCCCCCTATGTATTTAGCGTTTATATCGCCAAAAATCGGATGCGCGGGCTGTATAAGACTGGAATGTATGCTGACCACCTTGTCAATCCTGTCTACAATTGTACCGTAAACACGATCATCTATATGCAAAATCAGCATATTTTCCCACCCGTCGTTTTTATCTTCGATCGGCAGGTGAAAAAATGTGCGCAGGTCTATGATCGGGATAATATCACCGCGCAGGTTGTACACGCCGCGCACAAAGGATGCCGCGTTGGGGACATAGGTAAACTTATCGGCTTTGGCTATCTCTTTGACATTCATGATGTCAACGCCATAATCCTTTCCGGCAAGCGAAAAGGTAACCATCTTGTAATCGGCATTATCTATAAGGTCTTTTTTTTCCTGTAACTCCGCGTTTACAGTCGCTAAATCTTTTATTTTCATACTCTATTCCTTAAAAACCCCCGGCACGTTCACCGTACAGCCAGTTCGCGGGCGCGGCGGTGTTCTTTTTCCTTGTTCAATCCAAGTTCCAGAAGCTGGCCCACATCAATTATCAGGGAAACGGAACCATCCCCCAGAATCGACGCCCCGGCAATGCCGGGCGAGTTCGTGTACTGATCGCGCAACGGTTTGATCACCACATCTTCTTCGCCAATAAGACTATCCACCATGAAACCCATCTTTTTTTCAGCGCTTCCCACAATTACGATAAAGTTGTAATCGCTGGACTGTTCCGTTTTGATGCCGAAAAGCTGATTCAGGCGCAGCAGCGACAATACATCGCTACGGATGTTGAAGACTTCGTTACCGTCTATCATCTTTATGTCTCCCGGTTTGATGCGCAGGCTCTCTATTACGCTTGTAATCGGTATGGAGTATATCTCCGACCCGACGCGCACCAAAAGACCCTGAATTATTGCCAGGGTCAGCGGCAACTTGATGATAAATTTGGTTCCCTTGCCTTTTTCCGAGTTTATCGTAACGTTTCCGTTCAGTTTTTCTATCTGGCGGCGCACGACATCAAGCCCGACGCCGCGTCCGGATATGGCGGTAACTGTCTTCGCGGTCGAAAAGCCGGGTTCGAATATCAGGTTAAACGCCTCCACATCCGTCAAAATCTTGTTCGGGTGTATGAGGCCGCGCTCTATCGCCTTCGCCTTCACCGCCTCAACGTCTATACCCTTGCCGTCGTCCCCGATCTCTATCACGATCATGTTGCCTTCGTTGGCGGCCTTCAGCAGCACCATGCCTTCTTCCGGTTTGCCGGCGGCCTTGCGCTCTGCCGGAGACTCGACGCCGTGGTCTATGGAGTTGCGAACGGAGTGCATTATAGGGTCGAGCAGGTCTTCGATCACGGACTTGTCCAGCTCGGTCTCCTCGCCTTCTATCACCAGGTTGATCTTTTTGCTCAATGTTTTTGAGAGGTCGCGGACGAGGCGCGGGAAGCGGCTGAAAATCTGACTTATCGGCACCATGCGGATACGCATGACGCCTTCCTGCAACTCGCTCGTGATTCGCCCCAAATTCTGGGATGTAGACCGGAATTTGACAACATTGTTCTTTAGCGAGGCTTCGTAGCCGTCAAACAGCGTGAAAATATCGCTGTACTCGTCGCTGATCGCCTTGCGTATGTCTTTGATCGACTTACCGTTGTGTATATCGTCCAAAAAGTCCGGCAGCGTGTCAAACAGGTTTTTTACGCGCTCACGGTACTTGTTTTCCAGGCTGTGCAGTTCGTTGGTGATGTCGTTAAACTGGTTGCTGATCTGGTTGAACGTTGCCTTCGTGATCACCGTTTCGGAAACAAGGTTCAATAGGTCGTCTATACGCTTGGAATCGACACGGAGTATGGACCCCGCTTCCTTGCCCGCTTTTTTGGCGTCCGCCGCGCCCTCCGCATCCCTCGCCGATCCCCCCGTTTTGGCCGCGGGCGCGGGGGCCGCTTTATCCCCGGCATCAGGCGCGGGCATCCGGACAGCCGCCGCAGCCGGTGCGGACGTTTTAAGCAATGTCTTTATATCGACCACCGAGGCGTCAAGCGAAACATCGGGAAGTATCACATAGTTTCTAAGCGCTTCCGCGCTCTCGACTGAGGCAAGGTAGTAGTCCACAACCGGGAAGAAGGTATCGCCGTACAGCGCGTCGAAATCCGGCGCGGTCTTCAGTATCGTCCCCTTGCTCTTTATCGCGGCGTAAACCTGGATGCCGCCTACAGTATTCATCAGGCTGTTCTCATCAAATTTAACGGACAGACGGTACACGGTCTCCGCCCCGCCGGCGGCCCTTAGCATTTCATCAATTTCATCCTTCCCTACCGCTTCGGCGGGAGGGAAGGAGTCCGCTGCCGCCACCGTTGGAGCGGGCTTGACCGGAGCCGGGGCGGGCGCCACCTTTGCCGCGTTCTTTTTGCTGGGCGCGCCCTCCGGCAGCAGGGTCGACAGCCGCCCTTCTATGGCGGACGTATCGTCTCCGTACACATCGCCTTCCATGCGCTTTTCCAGCATGGCCTTGATTATATCGATGGCCGCAAGCAGGGTGTCTACAAGGTCTTCGTTCACCGTCACCTGATTCCCGCGTATCGCGTCCAGCACATCTTCAACAAGATGAGTAAAATGGGATAGTTCCATCATTTCGACTGTTGCCGCCCCGCCCTTTAATGTGTGCGCCGCGCGAAAAATCTCATCAACCGCGTCGGGGTTTGCCCCCTCGTTTTCCAACACCAGAATATTCTGTTCCAGTGTGTCAACCTGCATCTTGGCTTCACTAAAAAAGTCTTTCAGCAGTTCTTCATTATTAGGGTCTAAATAGTCACTCATTCCTTCAATTTTCAACAAATTTTACCATAAAGTCAAGCCGGCAGGCAGGCGGTTATCCAAAGACCTTTTATGCGGTCACCACCAATGAGACCTGGTACCGGGTGGATACGAAAAAACTTGCGGAAAATGAGGTCTGTATTGTTTACGGTGACATAAACAGTACGATAAGCTCCCAGGCGGCAGCGGCTATTGCCGGTGAATATAAGGAAAAGATCCATAAGCAAATTACCGATGTTTTTGGTGATATCGATTATATGCCCGCTAATAACGGTAAACTTTTCCTGCTCCTCTTGGATATTATAGACGGATATGAGCAGTCCGGCGGTTATGTGGCGGGTTATTTTGATTCTACCCACATGTACCAGACT
>JAIRMP010000081.1 GCA_031258615.1 Spirochaetaceae bacterium
CCGTCCGCCGTCTGTACCTCGGACAGGCTGAACAAACCCAGCATCCTGAACACGAGGTGCGTTATCGTCTGGTAGTACCTTTCGTCCTTCAGATGTACGCCGTAAGGAATAGCCGCGAATATGGCCCTCAGCGCGTTCATCGCCGTGTCCACATCACCCTTGGACAGGGCCTGCGCTATAGAGATTTGCGATGATCTATACTGGGGCGTCTTGCAGAAATGATCCAGCAAAGATTTTGCAAACGCCGAACGTACCTCCTCATTCGGATAGTCCAGCGAGTACGCGCCCACATCGTCATAGTCCTTTATCGTAAGGTAACCTGATTGGTACAGCACCGCCAGCGCGTCCATGTTTTCCACATCGAATCTCTGAAAATCAGCGGCGGAAATTTCGTTCCCCTCCAAGGTCAGTATGTCTATCTTTTGTTCTTCCATCAGTTTTATCAGGAAGGTCGGCGTCCCCGTGGCAAACCAGTACGCGCCAAAATCGCCGTTGTTATCAAAATGGTTCAACAGGCCGAACGGGTTGTACACGGTAACGTCTTTTTTCGAGAAGCGGTAGCCGTTGTAGAAGCGCTTTAACTTGTTAATATACTCCTGCCTGTCAAGGCCGTTCTCCGTGGTAATCCGCTCTATTTCCGGCTGGAAGCAGGTTTCCAAATCTTCTTGCGTTATGCCGCACAGGTCGCAGTAGTCAGGGTTTAACGAGATGTCTTTCAGGTTGTTCAACTGCGAGAAAATACTCACTTGAGAAAACTTTGTGACGCCAGTCAGCAGCGTAAAGCGCAGGAATCTATCACTTGACTTTAACACGCCGTAAAAGCCGCGCAGTTCGTTTTTCAGAGCTTCGTGGGTTTCCTTACTGTCAATTGTGTCCAACAGCGGCTTATCGTACTCGTCAATTATAACGACAACCTTTTCGTTGTATTTATACGACATATTTTGTATAACATTAAAAAATCTGTCGCTGATATCGTTGCCGGCGGGCGGAAGCGCGTATTTTTTTTCCGCGGTCGCCAAAACCGTGTTTACCCTGTTTTGCAGGGCAAGGATTCCGCCGCTAACATAGTTTGCCGGGTTCAAGTCTATATGGATGACGGGGCGCTTCTTCCAGTTCCAGTCCAGTGAGTCTATCGCGAGGTCGGTAAACAGCTCCCGCCGCCCTTCAAAAAGGGCGGCGAGCGTGGAACATAGCAGGCTCTTCCCAAACCGGCGCGGGCGGGCAAGGAAGACAGGGCCCATAGCCGCTGTGACCAATTGGTAAATCCGTTCTGTCTTGTCGACGTAGACACATCCCGCTTCCCGTATTTTGGAGAAGCTCTGCACACCAAGTGGTAAAAGACGCTTTTTCATAGATTTATTGTAAGTTTTTTTTGCTCATTCTGAAAAGCTGCCGGTTCATATTTTTATCTCAAGACCTTGCGATTCACAAGGTTCGAAAAAAGCGGCCATATCTGTCATGCCGGGACATGTCTGTCCACCTCTGCCCAAATGTCTCTTTTTCGTTACAGCCCATGAACCCAAAAGTAGAGGGGGTAAGGGGGCGTATACTTGTGCGCTCATTCCTGAGAGCCGATTGTCAATTGTCAATTGATGATTTACGATGGAGACGTATGGAAATTGTAAGCTTACTATTCCGCATTGGGGGTAGTTTAGGGCTTTTCCTGTATGGAATGAAGGTTATGGGCGACGGGATCCAGCAGGGCGCGGGCGACAGGCTGCAAAAGACGCTCTCGTTTATGACGGGCAGCCGGCTTTCCGCGATCATCACCGGTTTTATCGTAACCGCTATTATCCAGTCTTCCAGCGCTACCACCGTTATGGTGGTTTCTTTCGTGAACGCGGGCCTTTTGACACTGACTCAGGCCATAGGCGTGATAATGGGCGCCAATATCGGGACGACGGTAACGGCCTGGGTGGTTTCGCTTATCGGGTTCACGCTGAACATTTCCAGCCTTGCCCTGCCCGCCGTCGGGCTCGGCTTCATCGCGCGGACCATGAAGTGGAAGCATCAGGGGTTGGGGAACGCTGTGATGGGTTTCGGCCTCCTGTTCCTGGGTATAGATTTTCTGACACGGTCAATGCCGAATATCAACCCCGAAAATCTTGATTTTTTGCGGGCGCTGGGCAGCGCCGGCGTTTTGCCCATACTGGCGTACGCCGGCGTCGGCCTTGTGATGACGGTAATCGTTCATTCGTCCAGCGCCTCCACCGCTATCACGCTGACCATGGCGTACAAGGGCATAATCGACTTTTACGCCGCCGCCGCCATGATACTGGGCGCGAACATAGGCACAACCATTGACGCGATGCTCGCGTCAATAGGCACAAAAACTGTCGCCAGAAGGGCGGCGCTGGTACACGTCCTCTTTAACGTGATAGGCGCCCTCGCCGCGCTGGTATTCTTCAACCCGCTGGTTTCCCTCGTCAAATTCATATCTCCAGGCGGCGGAGACAACGCGAACGCGCTTGTAACGACTCAGATCGCTATGTTCCACACTACGTTTAACGTGCTCAACACGCTGCTGTTCTTTCCGTTTGTGAAGCCGTTTGCCGCGTTCGTCACCTTCCTTGTAAAGGGCAAGGATGAAACTGATGAGAAAAATGTTTACCGCTTTGAATACCTTTCCAGCTCGATTCGGGACACGCCGGAACTGAGTATTCTCCGCTCGAAGAGTGAAATCAGCGATATGGCCGCTCTCGTCTTTGTGATGTACCAAAAGCTGCGCGCCTCGCTTCAGAACCTCAATTCGGAATCGACTGACGCCCTTGTCGCCGATCTCCGGGCGAAGGAGGAGTACGCCGACCAGATGCGCGAAGTCCTCACCGTCTACCTGATGGAATGTACGCGCAGCCTTTTAAACCGGAGTTCCCGGTACAATGTCGCCCTGCTGCTCCGTATAATCGCCGATCTGGAGGATATGACGGACGACTGTTTCAGCGTGAGCCTTCTGCTTGAACGCAGCGTCCGTAAGAATCAGATATTCAAGCGCAAGGAGATGGCGGCGCTGGACCCGTACATGGGGCTGGTGGAGGAATTCCTTTCTTTTGTCAAGGAACATTTGGGCGGGAAGCTGACCAAGGAGGAGGGTTTGTACGCGAAAGAGATAGAGGACAAGATAGACGCGCTGCGGAACAAACTCCGCAAACTTGGACGCAAACGCATAGAAGCGGGTGTCGACGTAAAAACGGAATTGCTGTTCATCGATCTGGTGCGGCGCGTGGAAAAGCTGGGCGATTACTGCTACAGCATCGCGCACTCTATGATGCGGATGAAGTAAATGCCGCATTTCCAACGTTCATTCCTTATGGCGCGGATCAAGTAAATGGCTGCTATCCAACGTTTCTCACAGCGTTCTTTCCTCTATGGCCGCCTGGCGATGATGTTCTGCGCTATTTTCTGGAGTACGAGCGGGCTATTCATAAAACTGGTAGACTCAGACCCGTTTTTTATCGCGGGAGCGCGGAGTTTTATCGCCGCCCTCACGATGATTGCGCTGCGCCGCGTTTTCATGCGCAATCCGTTCCGAGGTATTGTGTCCGCTCTGAGGACGCCGGCCTTTTGGGTGTCCGGGGTCGCCTACTCCGCCACGATGACCAGCTTTGTGGTGGCAAACAAACTTACTACGTCCGCAAACGTGATACTGCTCCAGTACAGCGCCCCCGTGTGGGCGGCCATCCTCGGCATCGCGCTGTTAAAGGAAAGGCAGCGCGCGGAAAACTGGATTGGCATGGCGCTCGTGCTGGCCGGCCTGGTCATCATATTTCACGGTTCGCTCGCCTCCGCTTCTCTGCTTGGCGATCTGATAGCGCTCGCCTCCGGCATAACATTCGCGCTGAATTCAGTCTGTATGCGTATGCAGAAGGACGCCGACCCCGCGTACAGCCTCGTGCTGTCAAACGTCATTACCTCTTTCTTCGCGCTCCCGTTCCTTTTTTCAGGCGGTCCCGGTCTTAGCCTGCCCGCGCTGGGCGCAATTACCTTCATGGGCACGGTACAGATAGGCTTTGCGTCCATACTTTTCGCCTACGGCATCAAGCGGGTAAGCGCGTTTGCCGCGCTGATAATAGCCTGCGTGGAGCCCGTGCTGAACCCCGTCTGGGTGTTCGTCGTAACCGGTGAAAAGCCCGCCCTAAACGCCCTAATCGGAGGCTCCGTCATCATCTTCGCCGTAGTATTCTCGAATATGGCAGGTCAGCCTGCACCGAAAGTACGCCAATAGCTGAGTCATTGTCCTTGTCATCCACTTTACAAGGAGGGTGGAGTTTGCGGAGACAACCGCTATTAAGTACGGCGTGCGCGTATTCTCCTATTGCTGGATGAAGGATGACCGGTTAGGGCGCCGGAACAAAGTGAGATAGCCCGGCAATGCCAGTGCAATACGGCAGTGGTGTATACGGTATAGTAAACAATGCGTGAAAGAGTTTTAGCTTAATCAAAGTACTAGCGGCGATTGGGATTGAACCAATGACCTAACGGATATGAGCCGTGTGCTCTGCCATCTGAGCTACGCCGCCATGTTTTACACATCTTACGGGAGAAAACCACGTTTTGTCAACGGGGCTTTGCCAACGGGTAGGATAAACGCATAGAATTAAGAGGAATTATTAGTGAGAAGGAGGTAACGGATAGCCTCCGCATTGAGCAGCTTGAAAATGGTCTCAATATGCTACTCAAAACTCAAGGCAAGCATGAACCGGATACCTTTTAAGCTTGTATTATTAAAATACAGGGGGGGCCGCATAGGGGTTTCGTTTCATCCGGTGAAACCAAAGAAACCGGTAGCGGCGGCGTAATTGCGGTAAATAGCCGGTAAATTTGAGCCATGATAGGGGTGATCCGTGCTGAGCGGTACATATAAGGCATATTTCAAGTGAGAAACGGCATTTTCCCCATGATTATTCTAGAAAATCGGTTATATTTGTCCCGCTATGACCCGTCTGTCCACTTCTACCAAGTAAAATATCTCATTTTTGTTACAGCCCCCAGCCGGCGGCTTGCTTAAACGCCGGAATGCCCGATATAGCAGCAACGGCCCAGCTTGTCCATCCATTCATGGTTTGCCAGATAGTTTTCCTTGCGGCTGCATATCCACAGCAGTTTTCTGACGGCGCGGGGCGGGACTATGGGGACGGCAGCAAAGCCGTCGGTAAACACGATAAGGCCGTCGTAGTGTGCTATGTTGGCCAAAAAGTAGTCTACCAGCGGCTGGTAGTTTGTGCCGCCCCGCCCCTGAATCACGATGGAACGGCGGGCCTTTTTCAGCGGCTCCGGCTCCGTTTTCAGCTCCGAATCGAACTGCACCGCGTCAAGCGCCTCAATGCCGTAATTAAAGAAGCGGTTTATGCACGAGTAGAACAGCGCGACATCCTCCTTTTCAACGGAGCCGGAAACATCAACGCCGGCCAAAATCCGTGTGGTAAACGCATACTTTTGACCCATGTACATAAACCCCCAGCGGCGGCTCGGCTTAAAGCGTGTCGGAACCTTTTTATCGGCAAGAATTGTACGCCGGAAGCCGCCCAGCGCGCCCCGCCAGTCTAGCTCCGGTTTTAGCGTGGCGCGTATTTCTTCGATCAACGCGCCGGGCAGCTTACCCCAAGATGAGTTCTGTTCCGCCTGCCTTACGATTTCGTTAAGTTTTTCGTTGATAAATTCGTCGTTTTCCCAAAGAGCGGCGTTTTCGGAGATGCTGTTCCTGCCCGCGCCGCTCCGTTCCGCGGCGGCGCCGCGCATTTCCTCGTCTGACACCTCCATAACGCCGCCCTCCTCTTCAGCGCCAGAATCGTTCCGCCTTTTTATCAGCGCGTACTCACGGTAGTAAAATTCAAAACTTTTTTTCTGATGCGCGTAATCGTCCCAAAAATCTTTCGCGCGGAAGTCTAGCGCCGGAAAGTTGTAGTATTCGTTCAACACAATGTTGCTTGCTATGTACGCTATTTCCGGATCGCTTGACGGACCCTTCCGGTACGGGTGGCGCAGCAGTATCCGAATCAGTTCCACCTTCAACGCCTCTTCCAGTTTGGCTTCGCTCCGTTCCGCCGCCCAAAGCGGGTTGTATTCAATCCGCCCCTGCCCGCAGCGTACAGTGTGAATATCCGCGTTTTCCAGCAGCCTGTGCGAAACAAAAGTCAAAAATAAAAGCGGTTCCGCGATAAACCACTTTTCAGAAATTGTTTTGATCCGTTCCGTTAAATTCGCCATGCTACAACTTTATATTTTTTACATAGTCTATCACAGTTTGAAAAATATATGACGAGTAAGAAAGCACCGCTACTTTTGTTTTTGGATATAGACTTCCTTCGTACACCGTTGCCCAGTGGGCAAGCGCCTCGCCCCGCCTCGTGTCGTTTAACCATCTGATATACTTTTCCAGATTTGACGTATAATTTTTTACAATATCCTGTTTCTCTTCCAATTCGATAACACGGAAGAGTCCTTCGTTTAGATCGGACAATTCGTGTACGCTCAATTTTTCCAAATCGTCTTTACATTGATCAAAGCTCCGTAGAATCATCGTGGAACTGATGCCTGAATTCTCTTTCAAAAAATTTTTAAAACGAAGCGCCGCCTTAATGCCGATGATTCCGGCGATCAGTTTTTCCAAAGTTTTGTTTATCGTGTTTTCAGTTTTTATGATTTCCGAAACGCGCTCCCATGAACGCCTGTCCGCCGTCTTATCAAGGCCTGAGTCAGGGCCGGCCACCCCGTCAAGGCAGTCCGAATTCTTTTCTATAAATGAAACGATCCTTCCATCGATGCCGTTTGCGGCGGCCCACAACAGCCACTCCGCGCAGCTTGGCAAAAAATGGTAGACGTTAAAGCGTGATACAAGGGCCGGGTCCAAATCCGTCAACTGGTACTCATCGCCCTCGTTTACCGCGGAAACTATCTGACTTCCGGCGGGAAGCCGCTTACCCGCCAAAGACCTGTTCAGCGTCAGATCCATCACGCATTGCAGTATTTCCGGGCGGGCGCGGTTCAATTCGTCGAGGAACAACACGATGGGCTTGCCGTCCAGAGGAAACCAGTAGGGAGGCCGGAAACCGGTCTTTGTCAAATCTGAATCGAGGGCGGGGAGTCCTATCAAGTCGCCCGGGTCGCTCATCTGCCCCAAAAAAAGAGAGACTACTTTTTTCCCCTGGCTTTCAAAAAAATCGGTAATGATCCGTGATTTTCCTATGCCGTGCCTGCCGACAAGCATAATATTCTGGCCGGGCGGCGTAAGCGTCAGTATCTTTATCAATTCATGTGTATTTATGTTTACGCCCATTCCTGCCTCCTAGTAAAAAGCGGCTTTTAAAAAGCGCCTCCGCTCCGGCGTTAAGCGTTGATGTTTACCCCGCGTTTTTCCAGCGTATGCTGTTTGAGCGGTTTGATATTAAAACTTTCGCGGCGCAGTCGTTTTGCAGAGCCAAATATTTGTTGATCGTGTTTTCCAGGCTGGCCATCACCGGCTGAAAGTTATTGTACGGTATATAAATTTCCAACTGCCTGCCGTTTTCCAGCAAGAGATAAAACACCATCCGGCTTTTCATTTTTACAATGTGATAAGGCAGTGAGATGTTTTTGCATATAAGCGCAAGCCATGTTTCTATACTGTTGCTCGTAAGCTGGCGCAGCTTTTCGCCGCGTTCAATTTCTCCGCGCAGTTTTATGTATTCCTCCGCGATGTCCTTGAAATTTTCAATCAGCCTGTATACAAAGCTTATCTCGCTTTCGTCTATAAAACGCTGCTGGGATTTTATATCGTAAAATCGCATATAAAAACTTACGCGGTCTATAGCGAATCTATTTTTATAAAATTCCAGGCAAAAAAAACATTCGCTGTTTAATTCGTCGCAGGTTATCGTATACGTTGAATCGCTTGATCCCTGTGACCATTCCCTTATCCGTTTTGACATGGAAAATCCCGGTATTTGAATACCGTTTTCGTCAAGCTCCCGTTGCATGTCGCCCAGCGTCAGGAGCCGCAACCTTTCCGGCCCCGCCGGTTCTTTCGCATATTCATAAATTTTTTTGTACAAAAAGCGCCGCAATTTTTCATTCCCATCATAACTCATATTCTTATCTCCTTGTTTTCTCCGGCTCAACGCTCCGCGCCCGCCAGCGGGCCTCACATCCGCTCCGCGGCAGCATACCCGAAAGCCCGCCTGCCGGGTATGCTACCGCGGAGCGGACCTTTGGTGCAGGCTGCCCTTCTTCTCAAAGTGCGAGAATTCCATCGTAAAGGCGGCGCGCCCCTGACTCTCGGAGCGGAGCGCCGTCATAAAGCCAAACATTTTTTCCATCGGCGCGTGCGCCTTCACCTCGCCGCTGCCGGCCTTCGTGTCCATGCTGATAACCTGCCCGCCTCGCTGGGTCACAAGGCTCATCACGCTGCCTACAAACTCTGACGGCGAGACCAGCGTTACCAGCATGATCGGCTCAAGCAGTATAGGGCCGGCCTCACCGCAAGCCCCGTCAAAACAGACGCTGGCGCAGGCCTGGAACGCCGCCTCCGTGCCGGTCATCTCCGAGTACTCTATCCCGGTGAGCGTAACCCCCACGTCTATGCACGGATAGCCCAGCGCTATGCCGGAAAGGAGGGCGCCGTTCACGCCGCGCTCCACAGCCGCAAAGATAGCGGCGGGGACCTCCGGCGCGTGTACGGAGAGGGCGTACCTGTTCCCGCTTCCCCGTGGCAGCGGCTCCACCCTCAGCGTGAGGGCCGCCGCGTTCTCCCTGCCGGCGATCACGCGGGAGAAGGTCTGGCGGCGGGTAACGGCGGCGCTCACCGATTCGCGGTACGTTACCTGCGGGTTGCCGACCCGCGCCTCAACCTTGTACTCCTTCAGTATCCGGCTCACCAGCACGTCAAGGTGAAGTTCCCCCATGCCGGAGATGATCATCTGCCCAGTCTCCTCGTTCTCCCGCCTGGTGAAGGTGGGGTCCTCCCTGGACAGGATTTCCAGGATTTCGTTCAGCTTATCCCGCTCGGACACGGTTTTCGGCTCTATAGACACGGAAACCACAGGCTCCGGGAACCGCATCTTCTCCAAAACCACCGGAAAGCCCTCGCTCCCCACTGTATCCCCCGTCTGCGACAGCTTCATCCCGATGATAACGCCTATATCGCCCGCGGTAAGCGCGTCCATAGTCTCGGATTTGTTGGAATGCATACGCAGAATCCTGTTTACCCGTTCCCGTTTGCGTTTCCCCACGTTATAAACCGCCGTCCCGCTCTCAATCTTGCCGGAATACATCCTGACATAGCAGAGGCCGCCGGCCTCCCTGTCGTGCTGTATCTTAAAAACGAGGCCGAGCGGCATTCCGCCGGGATCGCAGGGGACGCTGACCGCCTCCTCCTTCTTTATGTTGAACGCGGTTTCCGGCGGCGTCTCGTCCGGGGCGGGCAGGAAGTCCACCACGGCGTCGATCAGCGGCTGCACGCCCATGTTCCGCCGGGAAGCGCCGGCAAGCACGGGCAGCAGGGCGCGTTTCAGCGTGGCCTGCCGCAGCTCGGCGCGGATCAGGTCAGCCGGTATATGCCCGCCTGAAAGGTACAGGCCCGTTACCAGGTCGGACACGGACGAAAGGGCGTCAATCAGCTTCTCCCGCCACTCGGCGGCCAGCGCCGCGTTGGCCGGCGCTATCCCGGAGTACAAGAGATCCTCGCCCTCGGCCCCGCCCCAGCGCACCTCCCGCTCCTCTATAAGGTCGATGACGCCTTCAAAGCCGCCCTCCTTCCCAAGTGGTATCTGTATAGCGGCGGGTACGGCGCCCAGCTTCCCGCGTATATCCGCCAAAACCTGAAAGAAATCCGCGCCGACGCGGTCCATCTTGTTCACATAGCCGACGCAGGGCACATGGTAGCGTTCCGCCTGCCGCCAAACCGTCTCGGTCTGCGGCTCAACGCCCCTTACCGCGTCGAAGATCGCCACCGCCCCGTCCAGCACCCGCAGCGACCGCTCCACCTCCGCCGTAAAATCAACATGGCCAGGCGTATCAATTATGTTTATCTGAAACCCGCGCCAGTATGTCGTTGTGGCGGCGCTCTGTATCGTGATCCCCCGTTCCTGCTCCTGCTCCATCCAGTCCATGATCGCTTCACCGTCGTCAACCTCGCCAATCCTGTGGCTCTTGCCCGTGTAGTAGAGTATGCGCTCCGTTGTCGTGGTCTTGCCCGCGTCAATATGAGCCATAATTCCTATGTTCCGCATTTTACCAAGCATACACATACATTATACCAATTTTTCCCTGTAAGCCACCCTCTGTGGGGACCGGCGCATATAACAAAGTTATGCGACATAGGGGCTAAGTCAAAGACCACCGGCATAGCCGGTGGCTTGAGGAACCCCCCTTAAAGGGGACATTTATCCGGTGTTCTATGCAAACCCGGTTCTCCCCTACCCTTTTTTTGCTACACTGCTTTATTTTTCATCCCTGTTCTTCCTGTTTTCGGCTCATTTACATTTTCTTCATTTGTTATATTATTTCTTACCATTCTTTCATTTATACTCCATTGGTTGTTCCGATCAGCGAC
>JAIRMP010000101.1 GCA_031258615.1 Spirochaetaceae bacterium
GTCTTGTAGATGGTTGCGCCCGCGCCGGTTACCGTAATTTCGCCGTAGTTAAAGCCTATCACTATGCTCTGCGTCCCCGTTCCCGCCCCTTCCGTAGCCGGGAAGACGAGGGTTACCACGCCGTCGTTCGCGGAGTTCGTTTGGCTTGTCGCGTTCTCATGTATAAAGGAATTCACCGCTACGCCGGTAAGGGTGAAGTTCGGATTCGCCTGCAAGGTTACTACGGCGGTGTAGACCGTACCTGCCGCAAAGGCGGTATCGGTAAAATTGATGCCGCCCGCCTTCCATTGGATCGTTCCCGTATACTGGTCACTCGCCGACCCAAAACTTGTTGCCGGCGCAGCGTCCGTAACGGGAGCGGCAAAGAAAGATGTCAGGCTGTGGGACGTTACCGTCTGCGGCTCGATAAAATCCTCGCCCTCATATTCCTCTGTAAGGGTACTCTCCATGCCGTTGTAGATATGGAGAGCTTCAACCAAACCCGCCGTGTACCCGCCATCTTTGGTTAAATATACAAACACGAGGTATACCCCCGCATCAAGGTCTATCGTGCCCGTCACCGGGTCATTTCCCCCCGTCAGCGTTACGGAGTTGCCTACCGGCTGTCCGTCTTGTTGGATGGTCAGCGTACCGGTTGCCCCTGCCGGCGCGGTAATGCTGTAGCTGAATGAGCCTTTGCCCGCTACCTCCGCATTGGGCGCCATCAGTATGGACGCCTCGGTATTCGTTCCGCCGGTAACCACGATACCTTCCGCGCTCCCTATCGCTGCCGCCACGTAGGACCCTTCCGTCCCCGTATACCCCGTTACCGTAACCGTGTAGGTCCCTGCCGTCAGCGTAACCGACGCCGGTTCACCTACAGACAAGTCCACCGGGGCGTGAGCCGCTCCGCCGGATGTCGCCTCGAAGGTCGCTGTAAACCTGACAAAAGCTGGACCGCTCACATCAGGGTGTACCGTCCACAGTATGCCCAATAGATTCTGAGGCTCGTCCGTACCGGACTCCTCGTCAAACAGGATCGAAACCGTTACCGTCCCCGTGCCACCGGAACCGCCGGTGCTCTGCTCACAGCCTGAGAACATGAGCGCCGCCATCGCCACAAAGACTGCCGTCGTAAAAACTTTGCCAAAAATACTTTTTTTCATCTTTTCCCTCCTATGGGAATTGTCCTAACCCTGAAATCAGGGGTAGTATAAAAAAACCCTGGTCCGCGCCGTAAATCAAACAACGTTTGATAGACCGTCCAGTCTGGGCGCGGACTCAGGGTGATTTGCCCGGTAAACTTTTGCACAGGAAGCCTCCAAAAAACATAAGGGAGGCTTTGGTTTTTGCGGAAGTGTATATGTAAAAACGCTGTTTCCAGCGCGTGCTTTATGTATGGGGGGGGGGGGGGATAAGCCGTAAAGCGGCTGGACAACCGCTGCGCGGTTGTCTCCGGAGTTTGCGAAGCAAACGCTTCGCGTTTGTCCGCAAACTCCAACCTGCCCGGCGAGCCTTCTCGCATGGATTGCTTCGCGCCCACAGGCGCTCGCAATGACGGCTTGGACAGGCGCTCGCAAGGACGGCCGGCTGGCCGTCCTTGCGAGCAGGCCTGTAGGCCGGGTGAGCAATGAGCAATGAAGCTGTGTGGCGTATCTAGGGGCCGGGTTTACGGCATAAAATGTGTGCATTACTATCTCCTAAAAATCCCCCTCCCAAGCCTGTTCACAAAAAAACCCGGCCTCCGGTAGCGCAACGCCCATTATGGCGTGCCGCCTCGCCGTGAGTAACCGGGTTTCAACCCTATGGGCCGGGCTTCCTGCACGGCCTCAAAAAAACTAATCTGTTAAAGCGCTAAACCTGACCGCGCTCCGTTCAGGGGCTTCATGCCCCTCCGCGCGCCGCCGTTACGTCCAGCGTTTTTCTAGTATAGTAAGCAACAAAAACTTTGTCAAGCGAAAAACTTGTGTAGGCAGCAATTTCACTTTTATGACGAATGGCGTGCCGTCCACCCGTCATTGCGAGTACCCATAGGGTACGAAGCAATCCAGTCAAATGATTCCCGTCTGGATTGCTTCGGCCGCTTGCGGCGTGGAGGCTCATTCCGTCTGTAGGGTCTGCTCCCCTACCGTTGGCAAGCGCCAAGGCAAAGACTGCGCCTTTTTGTCTTGGAGGGGCGGTTCATTTGGTAACGAATTTTTCGCTTGACATATTGTACTACTGTTTATATAATGTACTATGCAACTATATCAATAGGTTAATGCGGGCGGCGGAAAAGGGCCGCGCCGCGAGGAGGAAACATGAAAGTTGTAGAGGCCGTGGGGGTAGTGAAGGACTACGGGTTGAACGGGACGGTGGTACACGCCTTGCGAGGGGTGAATTTGGGCTTTGAGAGCGGGGAGTTCAGCGCGATTGCCGGGCCTTCGGGGAGCGGAAAGTCTACTTTTCTGCACCTGGCGGGCTGCCTCGATACGCTGACGGCGGGGGTTTTCAGGATAAACGGGAAGGATACGTCCAAAATGACGAAAAAAGAGCTTGCGCTGCTCCGGCGGAACAGCATAGGCTTTATTTTTCAGGCGTACAACCTGATTCCCGTGCTGTCCTGCATAGAAAACGTGGCGTTTCCGCTCACGCTGCTTGGGATGGATAGACGTAAGGCGGCAGGCTTGGCGCGGCGGGCGCTGTTGAACGTGGGCCTTGCCGGAATGGAAAACCGCCGTCCAAAGGAGATGTCCGGCGGGCAGCAGCAGCGTGTCGCTATCGCCCGCGCCCTTGTAAAGAGGCCGGCCATCATTCTCGCGGACGAGCCTACAGCGAATCTTGACTCGCAGACGGGGCGTGGGATTCTTGAAACGATGCTGGAGCTGAACAAAAAGGCCGGAGTTACGTTTATATTTTCCACGCATGACAGCATGGTGATGGATTTTGCCCGGCGGCTGATATACATCCGGGACGGGCAAATAGAAAGCGAGGATGTAAAGGGGGCGTGATGACATCTAGAGAATTACCGCTTATGGCGTTTCGTAACCTGTCCCGCCACCGCGTAAAAACAATTTTGACGGTGAGCGCGGTTACGGTAAGCGTGGCGCTGTATATATTTGCTGACGGCTGGCTTACAGGAATGAATCTTGATTCTGTCCGCAACATTGTAAATTACGAGATTGGCGCGGCAAAACTGCAAGAAACCGAATACTTTGAGAATAAAGATGATCTCCCAATGTACGAAAGTTTTGATTCGTGGCGGGTTTACGCTGATGCTTTGGAAAAGGCGGGGTACGATTCGGCGCCGCGTTTTGTATTTCCGGCGACTCTGTATACGGAAAAAGGTTTTGCCCCTGTGGTTTTTAACGCTGTAGACCCTGAACGTGAGGAACGCTTGCTGCGTTATACAAAATATATCGAAGACGGGCGTTATATTAACTCTGGCGCGTTTGAAATTGTAATTGGTTCGCTTCTTGCAAAAAAACTAATTCCAGAAGACGGAAACAGGGATGTTATTATTTCTACGGTGATAGATATAAAAGACGGCGATACTATACGCCATGTTAATCAAGTTGTATCAGCCGTCATTACAGGCGTGGTTAATTCGCCTGACCCGCAGGTAAACTACATGGCGTTTATTCCGCTCGATGTATTACAGGATGAGGCGGGGCTGATGCTTGACGGGCGTGTTACAGAGCTTTTGATACGAAAACAGAATCCTGATGACGGCGCTCTTCCCGGCAGGGATGAATCGCCTGAGGTGATTCGCGGCGCGTTTGAAAAAGAAATTGGAAAAATGCCGGATGGACTGGATATTTTTTCGTGGCGCTCGTATGTACAGGATTATATCGCATCCTCAGCCGGGGATAATATTAGTACCTTTATTATGTTAGCTATACTTTTTATTCTGTCGCTTTTTGGAATAGCCAATACGATACTGCTGGCGATTCTTGAACGTACAAAAGAGATTGGGATGATGCGTTCTTTGGGAATGACGGACGGGGAGCTTATTACCATGATGATGTTTGAATCGGGTTTTATAGGTTTGGCGGGTTCTATAGCGGGAATTTTAATCGGATGTCTTGTAAATATACCAATGGTAAAGTACGGCATTGACTTTTCATCAATGGTAGAAAGTATGAACGGCGATATAGGCTACCGCATTACAGGGGCTTTCCGTTCCGCATGGAATATTCCGGTGATAATAGGTTCAGGTCTTGCCGCCACAGTTCTTTCCGCTTGTATGGCGTACTTTCCGTCGCGGCGGGCCTTGAAGCTGCCTGTTACAGAAAGTCTGCGTTTTGAGTAGGGGGAGGCAACATGAATAATTTTTTTAGCCTTGTTACGATTGCAAGGCGGAATATTTTACGGAACAAACGGCGTTCCGCGCTATGTATAACGGCAACGGCCATCGCTGTATTTTTTATGATATTCATGCAGTCATGGATAGTAGGGATGATTTACAGCATGAACGATATAGTACGTACTTTTGATACAGGCGATATAAGTATTGTATCGGCGGAGTTTGAAGCGCGGAACGAATCCTATCCGGCGCAGTTTCCGGTTTCGGACGGAAGGGCTTTTAGCGATCTGGAGGGGGCTGTCAGGGGTGTGGGGGGCGTTAAGGCGGTGTTTCCACGCATTCTTGTCTTCGCGACTCTACAGGACAGCACGGTAAAACACGCCTTGCTTTGGGGTATAGATATTGAAAAAGAGACGGCGTTTCATAATTTTGACAAAACCTCAAACGGAAACGGGCTCGTAGAAGGGCGTTATCCTGAGTCCGGCGCGAATGAATGTGCTGTTGGAATAAAATTAGCGAAAAAAATGAATGTAAAAATTGGCGATCGTATTCCTCTAAAAACAGTATCGGCGCAATTTTCCGACAAGATGTGGAATCCGGTTGTTACGGGCATATTCGATTTTGATTATTTGAAGTATGACAACGGTGTAATTATCGTTCAGCTTGACAGGCTCACGCGGCTTTTGACGCTTGGAGAGGCGGCGCAGCAAATATTTATTTACGTTGATAACTACAAGGAAAGCGCCGTAAGCGCCGCCGCCCTCGAAAATATTTTGGGAAGCGGTAATGTTATACGCGACTGGCATGACAATTATTTTGTCGCTCTCATGGATAAAAGTATGTTCATTTACGCTCTTCTGTATATTGTATTCATTGTTGTCGCAAGTTTTTTAATTGTTAATACGATGATAATGATTATTCACGAGCGTATAAAAGAAATTGGCATGATGGGCAGTCTCGGTATGACAAGGTTTGAAATTACCCTTGTTTTCTTTTTGGAGGCGTTATTGTTGAGCGCGTTTGGCGCTCTGGCAGGATGCGCCACCGGAGGTATTGCAAGTTTTGTAATGTCATTATTTCCACTTGATTTTAACGCGCTCTTAGGCGGCGGTTTTGAGGAAATACCGTTTAGCGGAACTCTGCGTATGAAATTTGACTGGTTTATACTGGTTCAGGGGTTTTTGCTTGGCGTTGTAATATCGGCAATCTGTACGATTATTCCATCCGCCAAAAGCGCGTTTGTAGAGCCGGTAGAAGCGTTACGGCGTTGAGTGAATGGTTAATAGTTAAGTGGTGAGTTTACAAAAAAATTTATAGGAGTTTTGTATGAAAAATATAATGGGTTTAATTATTTTAACGGCGGTTTTTGCGGAGTATGCGGCGGCGCAGTCTCCGTCCGCGGCGGAATTGTTGAAACGGGTTGATGATAACGAAGTGTATTCGACAATTTATTATGAGGGTGAAATGATAATTGAGTATCAGGGTAAGCGGTTTGTAAAAACCATGAAGGCTTGGGCGCGGAGCAACAATGACAGCTTTATCGAATTTACAAATGCTGAGGACGCGGGGACTAAGTATCTGAAAAAAGACGGCAGGCTGTATGTGTATTCGCCTGATACGGAGGAGGTGATGTTGATTTCAGGACAGATGTTGAAGGAGTCGATGATGGGTTCGGATATGTCTTACGAAGATGTTGTAACAAACTCAACGCTCGCCTCGCGTTACAATCCCGCGATAACGGGCGCGGAAATTTTTAACGGGCGGGACTGCTGGGTTTTGGCGCTTACCGCAAAGACAAAAACTGAAAGCTACGCGAAACGCAAACTTTGGATAGATAAGGAAAACGGCGACCTTGCGCACTATGAACTTTACGCGCTGTCGGGAGCGAAGTTAAAACAGTATACGCTCGATGCGGCAAAAGTTTTTGGAAACCGCCGTTTTCCCGTTAGGAGTGAACTAAACGATATGCTGCGGAAAAATAGCAGGACTATTTTTGTAATGAATAGTGTGATTCTGGACGAGCCCATCGCCGATTCTGTTTTTAGTCAGCGAAATCTGGAACGGTAAGTTTTTTCACAACGGAGGCGGGAATGAAAAAGATTTTTGCGTTTGTATTTTGTATTACGGCGGGCGCGGGTTTGTACGCGGCGGACGGGCTTTCCGTTTCCGGCCTCCTTGACAGCACGTTACGGCTGGGGGAGGGGGGAGGGGGCGGCTTCATGTACGGGATAGAGGAGTACGCGAATATAAGGCTGCGCGGCAGGGTTGGTGAGAGCGCGGTTTTTTACGGGGCGTTCAACTGCATAGCGGCTTCAGGCATTTCCGCCGCCGCTCTTGCGTCGGCGGACCCGGCAGACTCGCAAAACTATGCCGCGGCTATTGAGCTTGAACGGCTTTACTTTCACATCGCAAACGAAAAGACCGGGCTTGACGCCGGACTCATGCGTCTTGCGTTTGGTTACGGGAATGTTTTTTCGCCGTCAGATTTTTTTAACCCTAAAAATCCGCTTTACCCGGACGCCCGCCCGCGCGCCATACTCGGCGGCCTTTTTTCGTTCTATCCCGATGACGATTCCACGCTTCGCGCCTTTGCCGCCGCCCCGCCTAACCCGTTTTCTATAGATGGCGGCGCGTTTAGGAGCGGTATTTCGGGTGAACGGCATTTCAAGAATTTGAGCGTCCAGGCGCTTTACTCATTCGAATCCCCTGACAAGGCTGACGAGGCGGGGGACGCTCCGGACGGAGTTCATCATTTTGGGCTTTCGCTAAAGGGGGATACATTCGTTGGTCTCTGGCTCGATACATTGTACAGCCTGGATCCGGCGGTAAAAGACGGTGAATATGACGGCGACGGCGGCGGCTCAAGGGAACTGGCGGCAAGCGTGGGCTTGGATTATTCGCTTGCGGCTTTTCATCTTTACTTTTTGTGCGAGTATCTTTTTAGCGGCGCTTACAGCGTTATGGCGGACATTTACAAAAACAACAATTACCTTTACGCTCTGGCGCGTTACAGCGTAAGCGATTTTACAAGCGTTTCCGCCGCCGCGATATTCTGCATGGACGACGCGTCGTTTACCCCTATCGCAAGTTTTACGTCAAATCTTTTTCAGGGTTTCACGCTTACACTCACCGCCCAAATGCCGCTCGACCGCTGCGTGTTCACGAACAACACGGACGATTACGGCGAACTGGGCCCCGTTCAAAGCGGCGCGCGCTTCCTGTTCACTGTAAAAGGCGAGATGAGGTTCTAGCCCGCCAGCCCGCCAGCGGGTTTCACGCATTGCGTTTAATTTGAACGGGGCGTTTGGCACACGCGGGTCTGGGATTTTGCGAATAGGGCTAGGCGGGCGGCTTTTTCTCATGGACAAAACGGCGTACAATGAATCTATGAAAAAGCGCCGTTTACCGCTGGGGGTGCAGGCCTTCTCAAAAATACGGGAAGCAGAGTGTGTCTACGTCGACAAGACAGAACGGATTTACCAGTTGGTTACCGAGGCTATGGGCCCTGTATTCCTTGCCCGCCCGCGCCGGTTTGGAAAGAGCCTGCTATGTTCCACGCTCGCCGCCCTTTTTGAAGGGCGGCGGGAGCTGTTTGCCGGTCTGGCGATAGACTCACTGGACTGGAACTGGAAGAAGCGCCCCGTCATCCATATAGACTTGAACCCGGCCAACTATGTGAACGGTGTAAACGAACTATTCATCACGATAAACACAACCCTGGAGACCTGTGAAAATAAATACGGTGTTTGCAATGCTTCCACAACGATAGCGGACCGTTTCAGGCGGCTGATACAGAATCTTGCCGTTAAATCCAGCGAAAAGGTTGTTGTCATAATTGATGAATACGACAAGCCGCTGTTGGACACAATAAACAAGCGTGAAGTCCACGAAACCCTGAAAGATGAGTTGCGCGGCTTTTACGGCGTGTTGAAGTCAAGCGATAGATTCCTGCGCTTCGTGCTGCTGACCGGCGTCACAAAGTTTTCTCAAGTGAGTATTTTCTCGCAGTTGAACAACCTGAAAGACATCTCGTTAAACCCTGACTACGGCGATCTGTGCGGCATAACGCAGGAGGAGTTGGAAACCTACTTCAAGCCGGAAATAGAGCGGATTAC
>JAIRMP010000132.1 GCA_031258615.1 Spirochaetaceae bacterium
GCCCGAATCACAGACGAAGCCTTTAGTCAGGAACTGCACCCACCAGTTTCAATACGCGGGTAGAATCGTACGCCCCGCGGCTGTTGCTGTACCGCGATGCCCCGCTGTTGGCTATCTCCGGTATCAGCTTCTTTCCGGCAAGCCCCTCGTTTATCCGCTCGTTGGCATAGCCTGCCGTCTGCGCCTCTTACCTGACTGGACTCGTATCGCGAGTCTGGGCGGACTCGTACCGCGAGTCTGGGCGGACTCGTATCGCGAGTCTGGGCGGACTCGTATCGCGAGTCTGGGCGGACTCGTAACGCGAGTCTGGGCGGGATCGTGCCGCGAGGCGGGGCGGACTCGTGCATCGAGTCTGGGCGGGAGCGTACCGCGAGTCTGGGCGTACTCGTATCGCGAGTCTGGGTGGACTCGTACCGCTAGTCTGGGCGGGATCGTGCCGCGAGTCCGGGCGGGATCGTGCAGCGAGTCTGGGCGGACTCGTATCACGAGTCTGGGCGGACTCGTGCCGCGAGTCTGGGCGGGATCGTGCCGCGAGTCTGGGCGGGATCGTGCCGCGAGTCTGGGCGGACTCGTGCCGCGAGTCCGGGCGGACTCGTATCGCGAGTCCGGGCGGGATTGTGCCGCGAGTCTGGGCGGGATCGCGTCTCGATCCTGGCTGTGATTGAGGCGCGTGTGTATGGGCGGGTGGACAACCGCTCCGCGGTTGTCTCCGGAGTTTGCGGCGGGGGAGCAAGACCCTACAGACAAAATAACATGACCAAACGGTCATGTTATTTCCGCGCGGTTCCTTACATGAATATGTTCAGTATCAACAGGACGATGAAGCCGGTTGCCCAGGCGATCGTGGTGGTGAACGACCAGCAGCGCACCTGTTCTTTGGTGTCGCTGATGCCCATCAGGCGGTTGGTAACCCAGAAGAAGCTGTCGTTAAAGTAGGAAAAGAATAGCGACCCGATACAGGCGGCAAATGCGCCGAGCATCATGTTTCCGCCCGCCGCGGCGACGATTGGCGCGGTGATGCCGGCGGAAGTTACCATCGCTACCGTGCCGGAGCCCTGCGCGAAGCGGATAAGCGTCGCTATCAGGAAGGGCAGCACGATGACGGGTATAGGCAGCCGGGACATTTGTTCCGCTATAAAGTTGCCGATGCCGCTCGTTTGCAGCACCCTGCCCAGCGCTCCGCCGCCGCCTGTTACAAGTATGATGATGCCGGCGGAGCGAATCCCCATTTCCATCTTATCGAGCGCCTCCTTCCTCGGCATCTTCAGCGCGAGCGTATAGATCGCGATCAGGAGTCCGATCGCGACGGCAATGATCGGCGTGCCAAGGAAGATCAGGGTTTGAAACAACGGGCCTGAGGTTTTGCCCGCCGCTTTTGAAATGGTGTTGGCAAGTATCAGGACGATCGGGGCCACAAGCGGCAGGAATGACAGGAAAGCGCCCGGCGCCGTCTCAAGGTCCTTAGGATCGAGGACGGCCTTGTACCCCGCAGGTTCGTTCACGGGAATATCGGGGCGCTCCCAGCCCTCCCCGTCTTCTGTCGGTATCTGGTAGATGCGTTTCCCAAGCCGGCGCGCGTACAGCACGCAGACAATCGCCATCGGGATCGAAATACATATACCGAGCAGGATGAATTGGCCCACGTCCACCCCGAAGGCGCCCGCGACGCCGAGCGGTCCGGGCGTCGGCGGAACGAGGGAATGCGTGATCACGAGGCCGGCGGCGAGCGCGACGCCCAGACTCACGACGGACTTTCTCGTTTGACGAGAAAGAGCTTTCATTATCGGTGACAGGATGACGAAGCCCGAATCGCAGAAGATCGGGATAGATACCAGAAATCCGGTGATTCCCAGCGCCACCTCCTCCCTGCCTTTTCCAAAAAGTTTAAGGAATGTGTGCGCCATGCGTTTTGCCGCGCCCGACATTTGAAAGATCTCTCCCATCATTACGCCGAACCCGATAATGATGCCGATGCTGCCGAGCGTTCCGCCAAAGCCGGCGGAAATCGCGTCGGCAATCTTCGCGGTATCCAGCCCCGCAATCAGCCCTATCGTTACCGCTCCGATAATCAGCGCAAGAAACGCGTGGACCTTCGTTTTCATGATGAGAAAGATCAAAAATAACAAGCCGATGGCTAACGCGATGATTAGCTGGCTTCCCGATGCTACAGTGGTCATAAATACCCTCCAAAATGTAGTGATAACGGCGCGGTAAAACCGCAAACGCGCTTTCCGCCTCCGCTCTATTTACACGACACGCCGCTTTTACAACGCGCGCCCGCTAAACAGCGATTTCTAAGCATTTCCTGCAAAACCCGGCGAGTACTTCGCGGCAAGCAGTATGGCCTCCACCATGCTCACCTCGCTCGCTATATTTTTCCCGGCTATGTCAAACGCGGTTCCATGGTCGACGGAGGTGCGCAGTATAGGCATTCCGCCCGTTATGGAAATTGTGCGGTCAAAATCCAGCGTCTTTGTCGCTATGTGGCCCTGGTCGTGGTACAGTGACAGTACGCTGTTGTAAACGCCTTTTAACGCCAGGTGAAATACCGAATCCGCGCCTATGGGCCCGGCCACATCGTAGCCGGCCTCCCGCAGTTCCCTGACGGCTGGAAACACTTCATTCACCTCCTCGTCCCCGAACAGACCATGCTCACCCGAATGTGGATTGAGTCCGGCAATGGCCATAGTCCCCGCAGTAACTCCCAGTTTCTTAAGCACGGAAAGCGAGCGCTTTACATAGTCAACGATGCGTTCCTTTGTTACCAAGTCGCACGCCTTTCGGAGCGATACGTGCCTGCTCAGAAAAAAGACGCGCAGCCCCCGTGTCTCGAACATCGTGAGCGGGTCGTCGACGCCGGTCAACTTGCCGAAAATCTCCGTATGCCCGATAAACGGCACGCCGCCCGCTTTCAGCGATTCCTTGTTGATCGGCGTGGTGGCGACCGCGTCCGCCTTACGCCCCAGCGCCAGTTCCACGCTTTTAGCGATGTACTCGTACGCGGCCTTGCCGCACATACCGCTCACGACGCCCGTTTGGAAACGCGCCATGTCAATGTTATCAAGCGCTATAAGGTTAAGATTGCCGAGGGCAAAGCTGCCTTCCGCCGGCTCGTTTATCACGCTGACCGTAAGATGGACGCCGGTGATCGAGAGCGCGCGTTGAACAATGTTCCGGTCTCCTACAACAACGACTCTCGCCGCGTTCGCTACTTCCGCGCTCGCAAGCGCCTTGACTACGATTTCAGGGCCGATTCCCGCCGGATCGCCAATGGGAACGACAATTACAGGTTTATTCATCCTTTACTCCTACTCCTAATTATTTTCATCCCTTTGCACAGAGATTTTTTCCGTTAAATAACGGATGCATGACACAATAGCGTCCGCATCCCCCACCATCCCGCCTTTTGTAACCACTTTGAGCCCGTCATGACTGCCGCCTATGACTTCCCCGTAAGCGGCAAGCGGCAGCACTTCGCCCCGCAGCTTTAGGCCGGCGCTGTTTATCCGTTTACAAACCGCTACGGTAATGTCTCCGCCGCAGGTGTATATTCCGTGAAAATCCTTGTCCGACGCTATGATGCCGGAGACGATTTCGGCAATGGATTCGTTGATCCGGCGCGACAATTCATCAAACGAACAACGGTACTTTTGCGCGTATGGCTCGAACGGCACACGGTACTCCGGGATAATTCCCCGCCCTACAACGCCGCAAACCGTATAGCCGTCACAGTTGTTGATGATTTCGTCCGTAACACGCTTAATCTCGGCGCGGCAGCGTTCCCCGCCTTCCAGAAATTCAGCGGTTTCCATATAAACGTTGTAAGCGTCCTGCGCCGCCAGGAAGTAATCAACCTGTGTACGCGCCACCTGGTTCACGCTGCCGACCGCCGCGAGGATGCGCCGCCTGTGCGCGGGCGCCGCCTGCCGCTGTACCGGAATAACGGCGCGCGCCAGCGCCGCGGTAAAGACCCCGGGGTCTACCGCTACAAACGGTACGCGGCTGGCTACCACCGCTTCAGCGATCAGGTTGATGTCTTCTTCGTTGACCGCGTCAAATAAAATATTCCTCGTACCCCTTTCCGCAAAATCACGTATCTTTTCCACGACAAATTCTAGACCGTACATTAAATCGCGTATGACAATGGAGCCGAGCGGGTACTTCGACTGGGAACGGAAAATTTCCGCGCAGTAAGGCGTGGAAACCGGATTTTTAGGATCGACCGCGGCGGCGGTTTTATGAAGCGGGACGCCGTTCACGAGCAGGCAGCCGCCGACATTTATCCGGTTTGATGACGGAAAACAGGGGACTATCATCGCCGTCCGCTTATCGCCAAGCGCGTCAAGCAGCGCGTCCGTTTCCGCGCCGAGATTACCACGCAGCGTCGTGTCTATCCGTTTGGAGTAGACCTTCACGCTGCTGGCGGACAGCCGCCGCGCCGTGTCGAATACCTGCCGGTACGCTTCGGAGGCTTCTACGCTCCGGCTGTCGGTGGGATATACCACGCAGTCGCACGCGCCCATTGCCTGTTCGTCAAATTCGTCTATATTCATAACGGTAACGGTTTTGTAGTTGTTTTTTGTTAACAGTACGCCGGCCGCGTTCGCGCCGGTTAAATCATCAGCAATTACGACACATCTTGTCATGCAAGCGCTCCTTCAAACTGTAATTACGGGACATCCCGCGTGGGGTTGCGAACCCCTTCCCCCTCACAACTCAACGCTTCGCTCTGGGCCTCCGCCCCTTCCTGTTCAAGAACAGGAAGGGTTCGTATCTGTTTTTGCTCCGCAAGCTGCTGTTCTTCGGCGGAAAAGCGGTAATTCGTGATAAGGCCGGTATAAGAGCCCAAACCATCTATCCTGTACAGGGCGGTTTTGTTGAATTTTGAGTGATCGGCGACAACATAGCTCGCGCTTGAATTTTCGGCCAGCCGCTTTTTCAAAAACAGTTTTTCGAGGGTCGGAGTCATCACATCAAAATGTTCGTCTATTGAATGTGCCCCAAAAAATGTTACATCAAAGTGCATACCCTTAACCATTTGTTCGGCAAAGCCGCCGACAACGCTTCCCGTCTTTTTCTGTACGCTGCCCCCTATAAAGATCAGTTCAGGTTCAGACGCGAGCAGCGCGTGAACGATATACACATCGTTGGTTACGATGGTAAGGTGCGGAATCCGCTTAATCCTCTCCGCGATTTCAAACGTTGTGGTACCGGCATCCAAAAATACGGTCATGCGTTCTTTTACCAGAGCGGCGGCTGTCTCCGCTATACTTTTTTTGACGGCCTGATGTTTGCGGCATTTATCTTCATAGCTGACCTCCTGACGGTTTGTGCCCGCCAGCATAGCGCCGCCATGACAACGCAGGACGACGCCGCGCTGCTGACCTTTGCCCAGGTCGCGGCGCACCGTCATATCGCTCACTTGTAGAACCTGCGCAAGGTATTCCACACGGGCGAAACCCCGTTCTTTCAGTATCATCACAATCCTGGTCAAACGTTCTTCAGCAAGCATCGCGCTTCCTTATATTCAAACTACCCCTCACTGCGGGACTATGCCCCATCTCACCCAACTCAAACCACCCCGCGCCGCAGGCCGTTTCCCTTCCCGCCACCTTCAGGGACGGCAGAAGGTTCGTTCAAAAAGTTTGATGCTGTTTGAACTTGTTCATAGTAAACCGGAATTTGAACAGAGTCAAGCAAAATATTACAGAAATCGCGGGACGAGGGTGTCCCGGTTTGGGGACAAACCCGCACGGCGGAAACACCCCGCAACAGGCAGCGCATACCCAACAAGGCGCCTGGGTGAAAATGTTTTTTTCTATACCATACTTTCAAAGCGACGAAGCACCCTCATCACAAGCCGCTTGCGGTACGATGGGCTTGACGGACCAGTAGTGGGGGTGGCGGAAGACGCCCTAAGCCCGCTCGCTGGACAACCGCTCCGCGGTTGTCTCCGGAGTTTGCTACGCAACCGCTACGCGGTTGTCTCCGCAAACTCCAGGCCGAAGCGCGTAACCCGCCTGCTTTCACGCTCAGCGTGCAAGCGCTTCGCGCTTGCATAGGAGTTTGCGCCGCCAGCCTAGCGGCTGGCTTACCGCAAACTCCAGGCCGAAGCGCGTAACCCGTTATCTTTCACGCTCAGCGAATAACAAAGACGACTCCTAAGCTATTGGCGTACGTTTGGTGCAGGCTGGCCTGCCGCAAACTCCACCCTCCTTGTAAAGCCGCTCGGAAGGATAACGCGTAACCCGCTTTCTTTCACGCTCAGCGGCTCGCAAGGACAATGAGTCAGCCATTGGCGTCCGTTTGGTGCAGGCTGGCCTGCTGGCGTACGTTTGGTGCAGGCTGGCCTGCCTGGCTGGCCTGTTCTTAGTGAATTTGGTAGAGTTTTGAGTATGAAGTACGATAAATTTACGGTGAAGGCGCAGGATGCGTTGAATGAGGCGTCCGCGCTGGCGCGGAGGAACGATAACGGGCAGATAGAGGGCTGCCACCTGCTGCTAGCGCTGCTTGAACAGAAGGACGGACTGGCGCCGCCGCTGTTGGCGCGGATAGGGGCGGATGCGGGGGCGCTTGCCGGGGAGTGCCGCACGGGTATAGCGGCGCTGCCCAAGGTGTACGGGGAGGCGGCGCAGGTCTACCTGTCCCAGGGAGCGGCCAAAGCGCTTGCGAAGGCCGAGGGGGAGGCCGCCGCGCTCAAGGATGATTTTGTTTCCACCGAGCACATACTGCTCGCGCTTGCGGACGGCGAAGGGGCGGCGGGGCGGACACTCAAGAACTACGGCGTTACCAGACAGGCAATACTGGCGGCGCTGAAGGCGCTGCGCGGGAACACGCGGGTAACGGACCAGAACCCGGAAGGGAAGTACCAGGCGCTTGAGAAATACTGCCGCGACCTCACCGCGCTTGCCCGGCAGGAAAAGATAGACCCCGTTATCGGGCGGGACGAGGAGATCAGGCGCGTCATGCAGGTACTCTCGCGGCGGACAAAGAACAACCCGGTGCTGATAGGCGAGCCCGGCGTCGGCAAGACGGCGATAGCGGAGGGACTCGCCCGCCGCATCGTGGCCGGCGACGTGCCGGAGGGCCTGAAGGGTAAGAAGCTGCTGGCGCTTGACATGGGCTCGCTAGTTGCGGGGGCGAAGTTCCGCGGCGAGTTTGAGGAAAGGCTTAAAACGGTGATAGCGGAGGTGCAGGCGTCGGACGGGAACATAATCCTCTTCATAGACGAGCTGCATACACTTGTGGGGGCGGGGGCGGCGGAGGGGGCGACAGACGCTTCCAACTTATTGAAGCCGGCGCTTGCCCGCGGCGAGCTGCGCTGCATAGGAGCCACCACCCTGGATGAGTACCGCAAATACATCGAGAAGGACGCGGCGCTTGAACGGCGGTTCCAGCAAGTTTACGCCGCCGAGCCGTCCGTTGAGGACACGGTAGCGATACTGCGCGGTTTGAAGGAACGCTACGAGGTACATCACGGCGTCCGCATCAGGGACGAGGCGCTTGTGGCGGCGGCGGCGCTGTCGAGCCGCTACATAACGAGCCGTTTTTTGCCGGACAAGGCGATAGACCTTGTTGACGAGGCGGCCAGCCGGCTCAAAATAGAACTGGACAGCCGGCCCACCGAGCTTGACAAGCTGGAGCGTCGGCTATTGCAGCTTTCGATCGAGAAGCAGGCGCTGATTCGGGAGGAGGATGCCGCTTCCAGAGAGCGATTGAAGAAACTAGAGGAGGAAATCTCCAATTTAACCGGCGAGCGGGACACGATGAAGGCGCGCTGGGAGAACGAGAAGGCGGAAATATCCAGGGTACACGCGCTAAAACAGAAGATAGAAGAGCTCAACATAGAGCAGACCCGCTATGAACGCGAGGGCAACCTGAACAAGGCGGCGGAACTGCGTTACGGCGTCATCCCGGAGGCGCAAAAAGAACTGGACGCGCTGACAGGCGAACTGGACGCCAAGCGTTCCGGCGGGGAGGCTCCGGGCGCTTCGGGGGCTTTGCTCCGGGAAGAGGTGAGCGATGAGGATATCGCGGCGGTAGTCGCGTCTTGGACGGGGATACCGGTGTCCAAGATGCTGTCCGGCGAGACAAAAAAGTACATTGAGCTTGAGGGCGCGCTGGAAAAGCGGGTTGTGGGGCAGGAGGCGGCGGTGGGCGCTGTCGCGGACGCGATACGGCGGAACAAGGCCGGCCTGAACGACGCGGCGCGGCCATTGGGGTCTTTCCTTTTTCTGGGGCCTACCGGCGTGGGCAAGACGGAGCTTGCGAAGACGCTGGCGGACTTCCTGTTTAACGACGAGAAGGCGCTTACGCGGATCGACATGAGCGAGTACGGCGAGAAGTTTTCGGTGAGCCGCCTGATTGGGGCGCCGCCCGGCTATGTCGGCTACGACCAGGGCGGGCAGCTTACGGAGGCTGTGCGGCGCAGGCCGTACAGCGTGATTCTTTTTGACGAAATCGAGAAGGGGCACCCGGAAGTATTCAATGTGTTCCTGCAAATCCTTGATGACGGGCGGCTTACGGACGGACAGGGGCGGGTAGTCGACTTCAAAAACACGATAATCATTATGACAAGCAACCTCGGATCGGACATTATCCTTGAAGCAAAGCGTCCGGACGATGTAAAAAACGCTCTTTCCGAGCTGTTAAAGCGGAATTTCAGGCCGGAATTCCTTAACCGCATAGACGAGACGGTGATTTTTAACCGCCTGGACAGGGCCGAGATAGTGAAAATAGTGGACATTCAACTGGAGAGGCTTGCAAGCCGCCTCCTGGATCGTAAAATCACGCTTGAATTGACGGAGGAGGCGCGGGATTTACTTGTTGAACGGGGTTTTGACCCACTTTTTGGGGCGCGTCCCTTAAAACGGGCCATACAGAGCGAGTTGGAAAACCCTCTTGCCAAGCTGGTGATAGCGGGAACTCTGAGGGATGGGGACACGGCGCGGGCCGCGGTAAAAGACGGCGAGCTGGATTTTAGCTGCAACCGGTGATTGGCAGGAGGTTGAATGAAAACAGGGATAGTTCATTCCGTCTGTAGGGTCTGCTCCCCAGCCGCTCTGCGGCAGGAGTTTGCGGTAAGCCAGAGGCAACCCGCTCCTTACCTGTCAATCAGCCCCCTTTTGGCGAATTTTTCAGTCTGAAGGCGAATTTTTTTAGCGGGGGCTCAACTGATATCCTCCGATATTCATTCAGCCTAAGTGATACCTGTTAAAAAATCAATACGGGCGGCAGCGCCCTTGCAAGCGCTGTCCGCGCTTGCAAGGGCACGATGAAATGTTTTTAGTATAGGGCTTCTTTCAGGTTCAGTACATTTTGAGACATCAGGTCATAGTAGTTTGCCCCGCGATCAAAGTCCCGCTTGGAAATGTTATGCGCCGCATGGAGGATCAGTTTTTTTGCCCCCGTTTCCTCGCAAATAATGTCGGCGATTTTTTCGTTGGACAGTTCTATATGAAAAACGACGGGTATACTCTCGGCCCGAACCTTGTTGATCAGGAAGGCGACGGTCGCGGCGCTGGCATCCGTTTCGGTGGAGCAGCCGGGGAAGGCCGCAAAGTAATCAAGGCCGTAGAGGTCCGCAAAGTATCGGAACGGGAAACGGTCGCCGAATACAAAGACCTTACGCTTTGCGCCGTTGATCATTGACTGGAAAGAAGCGTCCAGTTCAGTCAATTTTGCCAGGTAAGATACCGTATTTTTTTCATACAGGGCCGCGTTGGACGGGTCACGCTCTTTAAGGACATCCGCGATTTTCCGCACGATCAGTTTCGCGTTCCGCGGGGATGTCCAGACATGCTCGTCGTACTCAACTTCTTCCTCGTGGTCGTGGCCTATCATCTCCTCCACGATTTCATCTTTTGTCAAAGCGGCGGGGTAATAGGTCGGATAATTCACCGGATCCGTGTCTTCCATAAGCTCATCAAAACTTTTATTGCTTGCGTAAATGTGGAAATGTTCCGATCTGGCCGGCGCATGGAGGTGATCGCTGAACATAACATACCTGGGAGCGCCTTCCGGCGGGGTTCCACGGGCCTCAAATTTATAGCGTACCCAGAGGCTTCCGTCGTCAACATCCGTAACACCAGTTCCCCTATACACGTAGGACGCCCTTGCCGGAACACCTTTTCTGTAGAATGTTATGGAGTCACCTGAAATACTGATCCTGTCCACATCCGTCTCATACGCCGTTTTGTACTGCTCGTAATACTCACGGGCTGTTTTTTCGCCGTCTTCCGCCTTATGGTCCAGTACCGGGTCCAGCGTTCCGTCAAGCAAATACGGATAAACGGATTTCCAATCTCCCGCCCAATCGGTCAAGGCGCGGTCTTTAATATCCTCACGGGAAAAGTCCTCATCCTCGTGGGAATGGCCGTGGTCGTGTTCTTCCTCATCCTGCATACCTTCGACAACGACCTCCTCCACCACATCAACGCAGTCCATCAGCGTGATGATCTCCATGCGGCTGGTATCAATAGATTCAAGGATACGTTCCACCCAGGCGTCCGACTCACCCCCAACATAAATAAAAATGTCGCAATTCTGTATCTTGATAATATCCTGAGGGGTAGGCTCGAAGGAGTGGCTTTCCGCGCCGGGCGGAAGCAGCATAGCGAGGTTGACCCGGTCGCCGGCAACCTCGCGGACAAAATCATAGGGCGGAAAAATTGTGGCAACCACATTTATTTTTCCATTACCGGATTTTCCATCCCGCTGCCCTTTGGCCTGTAAAGCCGGCGTGATGACAGCCAACGCACAAACAAAAATAATAATTCGTTTCATAAAAATAAACTCCTGTTAAATAACTTTTGCAAAAAAATTAAAAATTGGTGATAGAATTTGATGACATCAAAAAGATTGAAAACTAAAAGAGTATCACCTGTTCATTTTTACTTTTAAGCGCACAGAACTTAACGGAACGGGAGAAAAAACAGCAAAGCACAAAACGGCACGGGCCGGAATAATACCTGTTGTTGAAAAACCGGAATCAAAGGCGGCGTATTTAAACTGTCTGTAAAAATTCTCCGCTTGCTGTACCATGACGCATACGGGGCAGCTTTCACCGGTACAATCATGATCCGTGTGAACGGCGGCGATCGTTTCCGTAACCATTGCTGACATAATAAAACAGAGCGAAAGGCCAATCCGGAAACATCTCGATCCGGTCATGTCGCGCGCTCCCCGATTTTGGCGCCGGAAATGCATTTTTTGCAGGTTCCGTAAAAAACAGTTTTAAACATATTGATCTGAAAGTCATGTTCGCGGAGGAGGTGCTGTTCGATTTTGTCCAGAAAATCGCAGTCCAGGTGAAAGAGGCTGCCGCAGCTTTCGCATTTCAGGTGAAAATGTTCCCGGCAATTTGACCCGTCCCCTATGTACTGATAGCAGGTACTCTTGTCCTCTTGCAGGGCATACTTGCGTATCTTTCCCTCTGCCGTCAATTTCTCAAGATGCCGGTAGACGGTTGTCTGCCCGATCGCCTCCTCCGTACCCTCAAAGTGGCGTACTACCTGATTGACCGTTACATGACCGTCACCAACGGATTTCAAATAGTCGAGGATACACTGCCCCTGACGGGTGTTGTAATTTACCGGACGTTTATTTTCCATACGCTATACTGTATAATGGCGTTACTATACCTGTCAATATGAAAATGAATACCGTTTTCATAAACGTTGTATTGTTTTGAACGGAGTTTCGATAGGGCAAGGAAGTTTAGAACTGCGAGGTGTACGCAAGCCAGGCATAGCCGTTACCCTGAGAACAAGGCTCAACAAAGGAAACCCGTATCCAGTGCGGTCTGGAGAGGCGCCGCTTACGGCGGACAGCGCTTTTTCACCGCCTTCGGGCTGCCGCCAGTCAGGTTGATTATCAGGAACGAGCCGCGGATCACGTAGACGGGGCGGCTCAGCATCGCTTGCGGCGTGGCGGTTCATTCTTCTTATCCACCTTGGCGGTTGAATTTCCGGCATTTGTGGTTAAAGTTTAGTACAGGAAGGGTGTTTGACGGTGAGCATGACGAAACAGGTTTATATCATAGGCGCGGGGCCGGGCGGCGAAGGGCTGTTGACCGGTGAGGCGCGGAAGGCGCTGGAGGAAAGCGAATGTGTGATAGGGGCGCGGCGGCTCCTTGACTCGCTCCAGGCGCTGGTACAGGACAGGCAGACGCTTGCCCTTACCGGTGCGGAGGCCGTGATCGGGGCGATACGGGACGGCGGGCAGCGGGTGTACGCTGTGCTGGTATCGGGAGATAGCGGCTTTTTTTCGCTTTGCGGGCGGGCCCTTCCGCTCGCAAGAGCGGAAGGCTGGGAAGTCCGCGTTCTATGCGGGGTAAGCTCGGTGGCGTACTTCGCGTCCCGGCTGGGCGTACCCTACGATGACGCGGTTTTGAGGAGCTTTCACGGGAGGTTAAAGGCCGGCAGCGCCGGGGTGGAGCGGGAGCGCCTCCTGAACGAGTTGACCGGGCATGCCGCGCAAAACGGGAAGTGCTTCTTTTTGACGGACGGGGAACTGTCGCCTGAGCTTGTGTGCGCTACACTGGCCGGACGGGGCCTTGGGGAACTCCGCATAAGTGTCGGTGAAATGCTCTCCCACCGGGACGAAAAAATATCTACAGGCACGGCGGCGGGCCTCCTGGGGGCGGAATTCAGATCCCCGAACATAATTTGCGTGGAGAATGACGGCGCCGGGAAGTATTCGCGCACAAATTTGCGGGATACAGACTTTTTTAGGGGCGCCGTACCAATGACAAAAGAGGATGTCCGCGCGGTAAGCCTGGCTAAACTGCGCCTGAAATCTGATTCAATCTGCTGGGACATAGGCGCGGGAACAGGTTCGGTATCCTGCGCGGCGGCGCTGGCCGTCCCGTACGGCAGGGTGTACGCGGTGGAACGGGAAGCGGACGCGCTGGACCTGATTAGGGCGAACAAAGAAAAGTTTAGCCTGTACAACCTTGAGCCCGTTGAAGGCGCCGCCCCCGCCGCCCTCTCATCCCTCCCCCGCCCCGATTCGGTGTTTATAGGGGGAACAGGCGGCGCGCTGCGTGCCGTAATGCGGGAGATATTCGCCAAAAATCCCGGCATCCGCGTCGTGATAAACGCTGTTACCCTTGAAACCCTTGCCGAGGCAGGGGCGTTTATCGAAGAAAACGGCTTTTCCGACGCTGAAATAGTACAGATCGGGGTAAGCGTGGCGCAAAAAGCGGGAAAATACAGTATGCTGAGGGCGCAGAATCCGGTTTTTGTGATAAGTTTTGGCGGGACCGCATGACAAGTCTCCCCAGGATCATGGTTTCAGGCGGCGGGAGCGACTCGGGGAAGACTATGCTGACCTGCGCCCTCCTGGAGTTGTTCCGGCGGCGCGGCCTTAAAACCGCCGCCTTTAAGTGCGGGCCGGACTACATAGACCCAATGTTCCACCGCGAGATACAGGGAACATACTCTTCAAACCTCGACCTGTATATGCTGGGCGAAGATACCGTCCGCCGCCTGCTACTTGAAAACGGAGCGGGGGCCGGCATCGCGGTTCTGGAAGGCGTGATGGGTTTTTATGACGGGGTGGGCGGCGGCACGGCGGAAGCAAGCGCGTGGCATCTGTCCCGGATTACCGAAACGCCCGTCCTGCTTGTAGAGAGTTGCAAGGGAAGCTCACTCACCGCGGCGGCCCGCGTCAAGGGTATTGCCGCTTTCAGGCGGAACAACATACGCGCCGTGCTGCTGAACAATGCCGGCGGGGAGCTTTTCGGTATGTTAAAACCGGAGATAGAGCGTGAAACCGGCATCCCTGTCGTGGGGTACCTGCCGTATATGCCGGAATGTGTGATAGAAAGCCGCCATCTGGGACTGGTAACGGCGGCGGAAATCAGTGGCCTGCGCCAAAAGATTGCCCGGCTTGCCGACGCTGTAGAAAAAACGCTTGACGTTGACGCTATTCTGGCCGTGGCGTCCGCCGCCCCGCCGCTAAAAGCCCCCTCCCCGGTGAAAACCGCGCCGCCGCTTGGCAAAAAGCCGCGCATAGCGGTGGCGCGCGACAGGGCATTCTGCTTCTACTACGAGGACGGCCTCCGCCTGCTGGAAAAGCTGGGGGCGGAACTCGTCGCCTTCAGCCCACTCAACGATGAGGCGCTGCCGCCCGCGACAGACGGCCTCATACTTGGCGGCGGCTACCCGGAACTGTACGCGGCGGAACTGTCGTCAAACATAACGATGCTTGCGTCCGTGCGGGACGCCGTAAAAGGCGGTCTGCCCACCCTGGCCGAATGTGGCGGCTTCATGTACCTGCACCGCGAACTGGAGGGCGCTGACGGCAAGCGGTACCCGCTTGCCGCCGTGATCGACGCCGGCTGCGAAAGAAAGCCTCGCCTTGTACGTTTTGGCTACGCCGAATTTACCGCGAATGTTGACAACCTGCTCTGCCGGGCGGGCGAAACGCTGCGCGGGCACGAGTTCCATTACTGGGACAGCGGGGAGGCCGGTTCAGGTTTTACCGCTGTAAAACCTGTTTCCGGCAAAAGCTGGAACTGCATAGCCGCCACGGAAACACTGTTCGCCGGCTTCCCCCACTTTCACTTTTGCGCGGCGCCCGAAACGGCGGAACGCTTTTTGAAAAAATGCAGTGAGCAGTGAGCAGTGAGCAGTGTGGGGATTTCAGACTTCACTTTGGAGGTTAGCCACCGCTAGGCGGGGTTGGCGAGGCGCGCAGCAAAGCGCCGTCATTTCCAGGCGCAGACAACCGCGCAGCGGTTGTCCAGCGGCTTGACAAAAAATTCGCCTCCAGCCTGAAAAATTCGCTAAAAGTGATTGACAAAAAAAAATTCCTGATATAGACTTTTTATGATACCTGAGGGAAGAGGCACAACCGGAACAACCGCGCTGCGGTTGTTCCGGTTGTGACGGAGTTTGGCAAGTTCAAGCCTACGGCTTGAGCCGCAAACTCCGGGGTGAAAATCCCCCGCTATAGCGTAACTGTGATTGGGAAAACGCCCATAAGTCAGAGCTATTTGGGTAGGCGGCAGGATATTGTCCCGCAACGAGTCCTGATACACCGCGTCTTTGGCTGGTGTATACGCCGTAGACAAGCCATGCGGCTTGTTGGCCAACGCGAAGCGTTGACCGTCCGCAACAGACGGAGGTTTTCATGTTTTCTATAGCCGTAAACCGGCTCTTTACAATTTTTTGTTTTCTCATCCAAAAGGGGCTATCCTCTCCACTAATTCTATACATATCTGACACCCTCAGCCTAACCACCCGGACAACAAGGGCTTCCTCCAAGCGTCAGCCGCTTCATTACTCACTATTAACTGCTCACTGCTGCCCCACACCAACGGCAGGAGTCCGTCGAGCAGGGTGGAGTTTGCCAAAGCAGCCGCGGAGCGCTGCGACGCAAACTCCTATAGCAAGCGCGGAGCGCTTGCTACCCCCCCCCCCCCCCACACATAGAACATGCGCTAAAAACAGCGTTTTTATATACAAATTTACGCAAAAAGCGAAGCCTCCAATACTTTTTGGGAGGCTTTTTGTGTTTTGATGATTGCTATTTGTTACATGGCTCACGATGGAGT
>JAIRMP010000210.1 GCA_031258615.1 Spirochaetaceae bacterium
CGAAGCCCGCGCCGACCTAAGGGAGGATGAGGCGCCACGGATGGCGCCGTAAGCGGGCGGAGACGGGCTGGAAGGAGCGGCAGGAGGCCGCGACTGTAAGCCGAATCCCTCTCTCTCCGCTTTACTTCCGCAGGGAGGGATTCTAAACGGAGCCCGCGCCGGGTGCTATTGTGTGCCATTTTTGTGACATATGTCATGTTAAATATCATTTTTTTTGGTAAAATTCAAGCAAATTTGATTTTCCCGTCCATAATAATGCATGAACATATCAGTTTCGTGCAGAAGCACATTAATCATGCTGTTTCTCACCGCAGCCTGCGCTGTATTGGGCGCGGCGGACGTGAAGGCGGGCGAGAAACTTTTTAGTTTCGGGATTTTGGAAAGCGGTTCGTGGGCAGAGGAGGGTAACCTTGTAAACCGGCTTGACCTCAGTCTGTACGCTCCGTGGGGCATCCAGCTTCGCGGGCAGTTTACCGACAGGCGGCCCACCCCGCCGTGGGAGCATCCGGACGAGGGTATAAGCGCTATTGGCGCGGCCCTCTACCACAAAAGTACCGGTTCAAGGCTTATTTACGGGCTTATCGAGACACGAGGGCTGTTCAACCGTACCCGTAACGTTTGGTCGCACAGCGCACCCTGGTTCGAGTCGCACAGCCTGTCAACCGCCGATCTGAGAACATCAGCGGGCGAAATGGAAAACGCAAACACGTACATTGAACTTTTGACCCCGACTCTCGGACTGTTCAACGCCTCCTTTTCGGTACAACTTGACGGCGATGCCAACGCAATATTTACCGGCGGGGCAGGTTCGCGGCTGCCGTACAACTCAAGCATCCGGCTAGAGGGTCTGGTTACGGAAAGGCCGATAACCAAACGGAAAAACGATTCATGGTTTTCCGATAAACCTTACCTGCCGGAACGTAAACTTAGATTCTACGCGCTCAACGCAACATTTACAAACCGGTACTTCTGTTTTTCCGGCGATTTTGCCCGTTCCGAAGTATTCGCGTGGGGGGACGGTATCTATCTAAATGTGGCCCTGCGCGCCGGGCCGGGGCCATGGAGATTCTCGTTTGTGTCGGACGGTTCGGACAGCCGTTTTTCCGGCGCCGATGGTTCTGTCTCGGGCGCAGGCTTCAGAAGCGCCGCTAAATTCGAGTGGGGGGGCAGCCGTAATATGCTGTTCCGTGTATCTTCCACATTACGCGCCGCTTCTTCACGGGCCCCGTTTGATCGCAGCCTTACGAGCGTCTATTACCGCTTCCCACTAGACAAGCGCCAGCTTATACGCATCAACCGCGTCTCGCTGTCAATGGAGCGGGACGCCCAAAGCTGGGAAAAAATAGAGGACAGTCTCAGTTTGGGCGCGGCCTTCAGCGTGGGGCCTGTCCGTCCCGCCTTCACTGTGAATCTTAACCAGCATACCGCCGCAAAAATAGGCGACCGTATAAACCCGTTTCCGGACTATATTGCCAGGCATGAGTTTGATTTACTAAAGCTTTCAGGCGAATTGTCCTGCCAAGTACTATTTGTCTCGTTAAAAGGCGCCCTAACTTACACGCTGACGGACGAAAAGCCTCCGCTCCTAACAAGTTCGATCAGCGCTTCGGTCAGCGGAAAACTTGGGCGAATCGGTCTTAAACTGAGCAGCGATGCCAAAACAGGCGACTGGTCGTATACATTATCGTGGAAATTTCAGAAAACTTTTTGATAACACAGTTTCGGTGGAATTATTTTTGGAAAACTTGTTTTCAGAAAGTCCAGCTATTTTGAAAGGAGCGGAATATAAAAACCGCTCAAAAAAAGTAGATTCGTTCCACCCTCTCTGCGTTAAACTATGACGGTATGCCCAGAGCCTTTACCGTCCCGAGTAATGTTTTTTCGTTCAGCGCCGACATACGGCCAAGCGGGAGCCGTGTAGGACCTGCCGGCAGCCCCGCGAATAGAAGCGCGCGCTTTATCGGAACGGGGTTTGTTTCAATGAAGGCCGCTTTAACGAGCGGCAGGAGTTCGTAGTGTATATTGCGGGCCGTTTCAAAGTCGCCGGCAAGCCCCGCCTTAACGAGCGCCGCGACTCTTGCAGGTACCAGGTTCGATATGACGGAGATAACACCGTCGCCGCCCAACGCCAACAGCGGCAGTGTCAACGCGTCATCGCCTGAAAGCACGGTAAAAGCGCCGTTCTTGGGCCGCTTTATCGTGTTTATAACGTCCGCCATCTGGTTTACATCGCCGGACGCTTCTTTTACACCGGCAATGTTCGGCATTTTTGCAAGCTGTTCCATAACCGGCGTCGGTATGTTTCTTCCCGTTCTGGAGGCTATGTTGTAGACGATTACCGGGATGCCCACGGCGGCCACCGCCTCGAAGTGCCGCAGCAGGCCCTCGTCATTTGGCTTGTTGTAGTACGGGGTAACAACAAGGGCTGCGTCCGCGCCAAAATCCTTGGCGCGCTTTGTATAGAGGACGGCGTGCTTTGTAGAATTTGACCCGGCACCGGCGATTACGGGAACGCGCCCACCGGCCTCCTTCATAACGATCTCCAGTAGGCGCTCCTCCTCAGCCTCATCAAGCGTAGGGGTTTCTCCCGTTGTACCTATAGGAACGAGCCCGTCTATGCCGTTTTCAAGCTGAAACTGTACGAGCCGCCTCCACCCGTCAAAATCAATATCGCCGTTATCCTTCATCGGTGTGATAAGCGCGGTAAACGCGCCTGTTAACGCCTTCATGCTTCCCTCATTTTTGGTTGTTACGCTAAAACATCGTCCATCGTAAAGATGCCGTGTCTGCCTGCCTTGACCGTTCTGTCCAGCCATTCCGCCGCGATTAGCGCGCCTGAAACGAGCCCTTCGCGGCTGCGGGCCGTATGCCTTATCTCTATGCTGTCCGCTGCGCTGTCAAATACGAGGCCGTGTATTCCCGGCTCCGCCCCCACGCGAAGACTCGAACAGTGCAGTTCGTCCGGCTCCGGCGGCCTGTCAAGCTTGTCCCAGACAACTTTTGTCTTGCGTTTCATGTTTTTTATCACATGGCCGGCGATCATTTTTGCCGTGCCGGAAGGGCTGTCCGCCTTTTGATTGTGGTGCGTCTCGTAAGCGCCGGCATCGTACTCACTGTACGGGTCCAGGAGCGCCGCGCAGTACGCCGCAATCTGGTAAAAAAGGTTGATCCCCAGCGAAAAATTGGACGCCCACAACAGCGAACCCTGATTCCGCTCAAACAGCGCGGCAAGCTCATCAAGTTTGTCGTACCAGCCGGTCGTACCTACAAGCGCCGGTATTTTTTTTTTCGCAAAGGTCCGTATGTTCTGAACCACCACGTCAGGGTGGCTAAAATCGACCGCGATGCAGGCATCCGTGGAACCATTCTGCTTTTCAAAGTCATCAATCGTGCCAAAAATGCCAGCTCCCGTGCCGCTCACCGTTTTCCCGGCAGCCGCAACGATGGGGTCTACCACGGCGGCTACCTCGTGACCTTTTTCCAGCGCGCGCCCTTCAATCATCCGCCCCATCTTTCCGTACCCACTCAGTATTATCTTCATTTTTTGTCCGTTCACTTACAGTAAGCGTTCCAGAAAATAATTTCAAGCCATGCCGGTCTGCATCCGGAATACACAGCCATGCGGATAGTCTCATCTTTCTTAATTCGGAATTGCTGTTCCAAAATATGCCTTTAGCCGGTGAAAGAATATGCTGATAATTAATCTTATAACTTGCCGCGGGTTTTAAATTCGGTTTTTAACTTACGTGGTTAAAGAATTAAGTGGTAAAGAAAGAGATGGCTTTTGGAACTGTACAACGCTCTGAACGGCACAAACTACACCGGAATTCCTTTGCGGAACGAAGCTTCACTCCCTTCAGGGCGAAGTGCGGTTCACCGCTTCGTTCAATTTTTGGTTACATTCGTTTATGTCAAAGGCGGCGGGATCAAAATTGTGCCCCAGTTCATTCAGCGCTATTTCTTTTTCCGATTCGTCAGTCAGTTTAAGCGCGGAAATAAAACGTCTGAAACGCAGCGGGCCTTCTATCCTTTCAGGCGGCGGTGAATTTTCTCCTGCGACACAGACGGGCGCTTCTGTATTCGTATCGTTACACGGCGAAAAAATAATTTTTACCGTCCAGCGTGTGCCGTACTCATAGTTAATTTCGTTCAGGTAGTGAGCCGCGAGTTCTTTTATCATAATGCTTTCTTTTACGCCGTTGTCACTGTCAAACAGATCACCGCCGCTTATATAATCAAGCGTAAACCTGTGCGGCGCAAGGCCGCTCCACGAAAAAAGTTTCAGGATGATACGGTGTAGGTCGCCAAGATCAAAAGACTGCGGCAGCAGCAGCCGCCGCCACACATCGGTGCCGCCTATACTTATTTGAACCGTGCGCCACGCGCGTACATCATCACCGTCCTGTCTGACCAGCGTAAGATTCGTTTGACGAAATGTGTCGCGTGATTTGTCTATCAGTTCCTTTATTTCATCAAATATTTCAAGCATATCATCTATCGAATTGTCAATTGCGGACAGTTCCGACTCGGACGGTTCCTCCTCTACATCAAGGTCTTCAAGTATGCTGGATGTATAAACCTGTATCTGCGACAGAACAATAAATGTATGTTTGGGCAGTATGGAATAATCAATTTCATCACGGTTTAAGCGGCAGGCAAGATCAATTACGGCGGTATGTAGTTCGCACACTTCCTGCCGTATTGGACCGGCCTTCTGATCGGTAAATACGGAATAAAAACGCCGTAATTCTTTCAGGGTATCGGTGATATAGGCGGCAAGGTACTCAGCATCCCATTTGTTGATTCCGCATGAAGGCGGAACTACACGATCCACGATTCGCGCCGCGTTATTTTCATTGCGGTATATGGCGTCCCTTACATACGACTGTACGACATATTCAGAAACAGGAATGTTGTATTGAAGCAGCAGGCGTTCAACCGGAGTCTCATCGCTCTGTGTTTTTATGCCCTGTAGAGTACGGTAATCGGGAATCTCCTTGCCCGCGTACCAAAAGCGCGATTCCAGGCCAAACACAGTTATCGAAAATTTATCAGTTTTTTCGTACAAAAATTCTTCCAGCGAATATGCCGGCACATCCATCATCCGCTTACCACCGTAGAAGTATGCCCACGCAATCTGTTCGTCCGTTGTGGAACCGGGCCCCAAATTCTTGAATGACTGAAAAAAAGCGTCCTCCGCAATGTCCATCCATTCCTTGAGATGTTTTTCTTTCCATGCGCCCGCCGCTATATGTTCCAGCCTGAAAACACAGTCCTTCCAGTCTTCTATCGTTACAAGGAAGAGATCACCGGGGACGAAGGCTTCCTCACGGTATATATTGCGCATATCGAGCGTTTTTATTGACACCTCGTCGGGGTCTTCAGACGGATCGTATCTGTACGCGATTTCGTTTTCAGGATTTTCCTGCGCTATGTACTGCGGCGCGTACTCTTCGCCGTAAATTGAAAAGAACGGATAAAATTCATCGGGCGATCCTTCCGTGGTGGATACGCCTATAAGGTTGTCCTTCCAGAAAAATTTATAATTCTGCGGAGGGACAAAAGGATTCGCAAACGGAACGCAGCGGTGTCCCGGAATCAGGATGCCGTTCAGCAGCTCGGAACGTGTGGGCGTTATTGCAAAACGGGCGCCGGCAAACAGTCCGCGGCGGGACAGCCATTTATTATCCTCAACAGGGAATGCTATGCGCCGGTTGTTAAAAAGATTCGCTATTTCGGCCTGAAAACGCCCAAACCGTTTCGAATCCCTGGCACGTATTTTCCATGCAACTTCTTTAAGCGTAAAAGCTGTATCAGTCTCGTCAAGAAATGAGTACAGCGCTTCTTCCTGATCGGATGTCATGCTTTTAACTATACGGCAAAACCCCGTTTTTTACAACCGGCAGGCCAACCTGCACCACCCGCCAGCGGGTTTACTAATTTTTTCATAACTTACTACACATCATACATTCACCAATTCCTTATAATACAACGAATTAGAGCGGCTGGACAGTGTATATGCGAATGAGACACCCGGACACTCCTCATTCCTCATTGCCGGTGTTCAGTGTTGGATGTATACTCAAAACATGGAAAAAACACCGATTCGCAAGATGCCAATAGGCATACAGGATTTTGAAGACCTGCGTGTAAACAA
>JAIRMP010000220.1 GCA_031258615.1 Spirochaetaceae bacterium
GCGCTCCGGCTTTGCGATGCCGCCTCCGCCTGCCTCCTGCTGCTGGATGGCAGGGAAAACAGGATGTTTTTCGAGGTGGTGAGCGGCTTTTCGGACGGAGAGCGGCTTGAACAGGGGAGCGTGGAGATCGGCGAAGGCATAGCCGGCTGGGTCGCGCGCAACAACAAATCTATCATCATCAACGATACGGACAGTTCCGAGTACCGTCTTGCCGCCGTTTTTGAACAGAGCGGCTTTGTTGCAAAGACGGTGATAGCCGTTCCAATGCAGGCAAAGGATCGCTGCATAGGCGTTCTGGAAGTGATCAACAAAAAAAATTCAGCCCATTTTTCCGGTGAAGATATTGAATGGCTGGAAATATTCGCGAATCAGGCGGCGCTGGCCCTGCAAAACGCGCAGAATTACGAAAAAGTACAGAGTAAGGCCGCCGTTCTACAGGAGCAGCTTGAAACAAGCGGCGCGTTCCATACGTTAATCGCAAAAAGTTCAGTAATGAAGGAAAAACTTGCCGTGATAGACCGCCTGGCCTCCACCGATTCCGCCGTGCTGATACTGGGGGAAAGCGGGGTGGGCAAGGAGCTTGTCGCCGAGCAGATACACCTGCGAAGTCCGCGCAAGGCCGGTCCCTTCGTGCGGGTAAACTGCGCCGCGCTGCCGTCCGGCCTTGCCGAAAGTGAACTGTTTGGTCACGTAAAAGGCGCGTTTACAGGGGCGGTCGGCACCCGCAGGGGGCGTTTCGAGACGGCGGACGGCGGTACCATATTCCTCGACGAGGTGGGCGATCTTCCGCTCGATCTACAGGCAAAGCTGCTGCGCGTGATTCAGCAGAAGACTTTTGAAAAGGTCGGCTCGGCAACGCCGCAGAGCATCAATGTGCGTATACTTGCCGCTACGAACAAGGACATAGAAAAACTTGTCGCCGGGGAAAAATTCAGGAGCGATCTGTACTACAGGCTTAACGTGCTGCCGATTTATGTGCCGCCGCTCCGCCAGCGGAGCGAAGACATACCGGAACTGGCCGGTTTCTTCCTTGAAAACTGCATGCGGGACATGAAAAAACGTTTCGACGGGTTTTCGGAGGAAGCTATGCAGGCACTGATCGCGCATCCCTGGCCCGGCAATGTCCGTGAGCTGGAAAATTGTGTACAACGCGGCTGTGTTGCGGCCACCGGGACTGTGATACGGAAGGAAGATATGTTTCCCGGCGGTGATCCCACGTTCAGGGCGGCGGCAAAAACCGGATCGCGGTCGCTCAAGGCGGCAATGGACGCTTTCAAAGTACATTTTATCAAGGAGGTGCTGGCTGAGTACGGCGGGAATCAGACAAAAGCGGCGCAGGCACTTGACATACAGAGGACATACCTTGCTAAGATGATTCGAGACTTCAACATTGCCAGGTGAGGCGATTTTTGTACATTGCCAAGGGGAATTGCATGAAAAATAACGAAAATAACGAAATTCATATTACAGACGATAACGATGGCTTTTTTAATTTTTTTGAAAAAAACCGCAAATTTTTATTGGCGTTCGTCATAACGATTGTAGTCCTGCTGGTTGGGGTTATCGCCGTGCTGCTTGTGCGGGATTTTATGCAAAAGGACGCAATCGCCAGGCTGGACATTCTTATTGAACGGTACGACGGTATAAAAGGCAGCCTCGCCGCCCAAGTGGAGGAGACGGACGGGACCGAAGCTGAAGCCGGCGGCATCGCTGAAGCCGGCGGTATCGCTGAAGCCGGCGGCATTCGGGAAAACGAAATTTCCGAAAATGCCGAAACTGCGGCGGAAACTTCAGGAGACGATATTCAGGCGGTGCTGGACGACTTGCGGGCGCTGGGAAAAAGCGCGTCCGGCTACCCGGCCGCGCGCGCGTGGTTCATGGCGGCCAACATTCACCATGAACGGAGGGAATGGCAGCAGGCGCAGGAGGCCTGGCTTCTGTCGGCGAAAAAGGGCGCCTCTACACATCTGGCCCCCGTGTCACTGTACAATGCGGCGGTCGCGGCGGAATTGTCCGGCGATACCGATTTGGCGCTGTCAAACTACCAAAAATCGCTCAGTTTTACAGACTTTCCGGCTGCGGCTCACGCCCAGTTTTCCGTAGGCCGGCTTGAAGAAACAAGGGGCGACAACGAGGCGGCCATCGCCGCGTACCGTGCCGTGATAGAAAAGTGGCCGTCTGATATTGGCTGGACAAACCTTGCCCATTCCCGCATCATCGCACTGGAGCTTAATGGGCAATGAAGATATTTGGGCTGCGTATAACACCGGTTTTGTGTTTAGTTACGCTGGTCGTGTCATGCGGAATAGATGACAACAAGTACCTTTCCCCCGCGTCGCTGGTAAGCTCCATGCTGAATAGCAACGCGGTGGTACGGCTGCCGGACGGTAGTACGCTGACGATAGATTTTACCAACGGACAGATTCCCACCCTGACAGTACCCAGCAGTATGGAGTTCGGCAGGGAGTACGAGATATACTATAGGATATACCTCAGCGATAAGGTGATGGAGACGGTAAATACTGACAGCGCGCGGGAGGATGTGAATCCAACGCTTGCAACTGACTGGACGGCGATGTACAACTACACTGTCGATTCAAACAACCTTTCGGGAGGGGTGGCCTCACTCTTTACAAACCGGAAGTATTATGCGTTGCAGTTGGGCTCGTCCAACCGCGCCATACGTTCCACTGGAAACGGCGCATTTGACCCGAAACCGGCAGACCACCTGTTTACGACAAGCGATGACCTTTTTAACTCTGAATACCTGACAAACAGCGTTAACGCCGATGTAACCGCGGCAAAAAGCGGAGTAACACCTTCGTATGCCTATGCGTCGATGTATGTCGTTATAAGGGACTTTAACCCACAAACATTGAACCCTGTCTACAGTTCCATCACGTTTGTAAATATATTTTTACTGCCTTTCGGCACAAATTTGCAGAACATTCCTGTGACGGGTGTAACGGTCAGCCCGGTTTCCCCCCAGCTCACCCCCAACGTCGCCGTTAAGCTGAGGGCCAACGTTACGCCTGACAACGCGTCGGACAAGACCATTGTTTGGTCGGTAGACGATGAGTCCGCCGCCGGTGTATCGCCTTTGCCGGACAACAACGCGATTGTATACAGCAAAGCTGCCGGACCAAACACGGTACAAGTTACCGCCAAAACAACGGACGGCGGCCATTCCTTCACCATTTCTGGAATTTCACTATCCGGTATAGCGGCAACCGGCGTCGAGCTAAACAAAACACAGCTCACCCTCTCCATTAACAGCAATACCGTCAGCGGCGTTACTTACCAAAAAACGGAAATCTTGACGGCGACCGTATCGCCGGCCAACGCCGACAACAAGAACGTTATCTGGTCATCCAGCGACCCGGGCATTGCGACCGTCGATGAATACGGCGAGGTAACGGCGGTGGCGTTGGGGACTGTAACCATAACGGCGACAACGAAGGACGGTACTGAACGGGTCAGGGCCTGTACCGTTACGGTTATCAACTGACAGGTAAAAAAATAGCGGTGCGTCTGGACGTTGTGACCGCACCGCCTTGGAGCCAAAATTTTACAGAAGTATCGAAGGACGTGTTCGTTGAACACGTCCTTTTGACATCTCCCCTCCCTATATTTTTTATCGGTTTACAAAAAAATATCTGTAGACAAAAATGCCGCTCGTCAATGTAATACCTCGCCCTAAAGGGCGAGGTATTAGGCCCCGCTTGCGAATGAAAAATCAGTAAAACTGCGCTTCCTGGCCTATACTTGTGGCATCCCCGTGACCGGGGTACACCTTGATACCGCCGTCCATACGAAAGAGGCGGCTCAGGCTCTTCTGCATCGCGTTCCAGTCGCCGCCGGGCAGATCGGTACGTCCTATCCCCGCCCTGAATAGCGTATCGCCTGAGTACAGGCGCTTGTTCTCCTCGTCAAAAAACGCGACCGAACCGGAGCTATGACCAGGCAGGTGGAGAACGGTAAATATGTCTACCTTGCTGCCCTCATCCAAAACTATGTCAGCTTCCGGCATGGGCTGCCAAAACTGGTCTATATAGAACGGGCTGCCGGCGGCCACGGTAAAAGACTCCCTGTGTACGTCAAGCGAGGCGGGCCCTATATACATGGCGTCTTCCCGCCCTATGGCGACCAGGGGCTTTTGCTCCCCGCCGGAATAGCGCCTGTAAATGTCCGGCAGCGCGGCGATATGGTCAAAATGTCCGTGAGTCAGTAGAATATACTTTGGGTACAGGCCGCGGCGATCCAAACAACGTATGATTTCTGACGGATCGCCGCCCGGATCTATTACGGCGGCGGGGCTTAAGCCGTGAGGCAGCGAATCTCCCAGCGGAACGACCCAGCAGTTGGCTTCCAAATCGCCGACAACTATTTTTTCATGTGCTTGCATTATGGAGGGATTATAGCCTGAGTAACCTTGAGTGGCTAGTAATTATAATTATTGTTGCTTTCTTTTGGTACGCGCTTATCCCGCTTGCCGGAATCTCCATCCGCCGTCACGCCTGGCGCGTCTTCCGCGAACGTTTTGTGTATTTGAGCGGGATGCCGCTCCTTGATTACGGTATGCTCCGGCAAAACATAAACGGGGAGTACCATTTTATCGGAAATTTTGAATCGATCACGGAAAACAGTACGCTGTGGATAAAAGCCGATAACCTGACGATACCGGTCTTTCTGGAAAAGGCGCAGACGTATATGCTGCCTTTGGGCGGACACAAGCATGATAGCGGCGCCGATCAAAAGATGTGTTTTGATGAAAATGAGTTGGATATTAACGCGCCTGCGTTGCGCCGGTTTAGCTGGAACAGAATCTCGTCGTTGACGGCGGGGGCAAAGGTCTTCATAGGCGGCGTACTGAAGGAGATAAACGGACGGCAGACTTTTGCGTCGTCAAAAGGGCAGCCGCTTTTGGTTATATTTTATGAATGTTCCGAATCGATGCTGAGTGCAGGCGTGATGCGCGCGGGTAAGTACAACATGGAATACTGGAATACTGTAACCCCGTACGCGCTGGTCGGCGGGGTTTTTTCGCTGATAAGCATAGCTCAGTTTTTTTATGCCCGCCCCATCTACCGTGTTACCGTCCTGTCCGCAATAGCCGCCATTTTTTGCCCGCTGTTCCCGCTCCTGCCGCCGGGTCTCATATTCACGCTTATCTACCGTAATTTATGGCTGAGGGTCTGCATATACCGCGTTTTCCGTGATGTGGCGCTGCTCCCGCTGAGGTATGCCGCTCGCCGTAACGCGCCGCAAAGCCAAAGCGGAGCCGTGTACGAATGTCGTATGCTTGATGCCCTGCCCGGTAATTCAAAAATTCCGTGCCTGCTGCCCGCTTCCAAACCCGAAAAGAATGAATCCTGGCACATGGCGGGCTTCTTTGACGATGCCGGGACGGGTGAGCCGCTCGCCGTAGCCTCGACGAATCCATTCATCCCCTGCGGCCTGCTCCCCGGCAGCCCAAAAACCGTTTCCCAGAGGTACAACAGGAAAGCGGTACTCCTTGAAGTATCCGCGTGGCTCGCCCTTGCCGCCGGTATAGCGCTCAACATATTCTTCGCGGAACTGATAATATACCTTACGCATTAGGGCTTCCCCGCACCGGAAAACGGCGCTATTATGTTACCATGAAGAAAACATTAACAGTATTTGCGCTTTTTGTGGCCGTCATAGCGAGCGGCGCGGCGGACGGGGCGGACGATGCCGTTTCCGTCATTTTGAATAATTTTGGTGCGGCGAGGTATGCGGCGGGTGCGATCCCCAAGGCGGATTTGGACAAAATAATCGCGGCAGGTGTCCGTGCGCCGAGCGCGAGGAACAGGCAGCCTTGGCGTTTTACCGTTGTTTCAACGAAGGCTCTTGCGGAAAAGATCGTGAACGGCATAACGGAGGGCAATGTGGTGATCGTTGTTTCGGCAGATTCAGACAGCGCCGACTATACGCTTGACTGCGCGCTTGCCGTGGAAAATATTTACCTGGCGGCCCAGGCGCTTGGCTACGGCTCCCGTATATACACCGGCCCGGTCGCCAACATCAACAGTAAACTGAAAAACGATCTCGGCATTCCGCGGGAACGCAGCGCGGTGGCGGTCGTACGTGTGGGCAGGCTTGCTTCAAACGTTGACGTGGCAAGCAGCGCCTCGCCCCGAAAGCCGGCGGACAGCGTGGTAACGTACAGGTAACCGAAGATACCAGACACTAACCGTGCGCCTCATGCTGTTACTTCCGTGAACGAGGCGCCGTGTAAATTGGGAGAGGCGGGGGCGTTGACTACGCTTTCCCGTACCGCGTGTCAGGTATGCCGCCGGGCGGACTTGGGGACCGGCTGTCTCACCTTTTTGTTTTTGGAAACGCCGCATTTTACCAAATTTTCACCTCCCACTCATTACCTGCTAACAGTAAGCCCGCAGCCTTAGGGTATCTTTTGCGGCCGAGGCTGTTTCAACATACCAAACGAAAGCGGCTTGAGGCGCAAAAAAAAAAATTATGAGAGGTTATATTATGACGAGAAAAAACAATTTCACCGGAAAAAGCGGACAGTGTTTTAACATATTCCGCTTTTGTATCGCACTGACGGCCCTGATCCTGCTGGCCGGGACGCCCCTGTCCGCCAAAGCCGCCGCGGACAACGGCTCGGGACAGAACACCGCCACCGCCCGGAGCGGCCAGGCCAAATACGTGTTCCTGTTTATCGGAGACGGCATGGCCATGTCCCAGATCAGCTCCACCGAAGTCTACGCCACCGCGCGGTCTTCCAAGGACATCAACATCACCCGCCTCGGTTTTACCAAGCTCCCAATATCGGGTCTCACCACCACCTATGACGCGGGAACCTTTATCACCGACTCGGCCTCCGCCATCACCGCCATTGCCACGGGGAACAAAACCTTAAGCGGCGTCCTCAACATGGACCCCGCCAAGACCAAACGATTCAAGACGATCGCCGAATACGCCCACGAGGCGGGCATGAAGGTCGGCATCGTGTCCTCCGTAACCCTGGACCACGCCACCCCGGCGGGCTTCTTCGCCAAAGTCCCTTCCCGCAGCAACTACTACGACATCGAAGTCCAGATGGTACAGAGCGGCTTTGAATACTTTGCCGGCGGCGGCCTCCTCCAGCCTACGGGCAAAAACAAGGATCAGACTGATGTGCTGCAACTGGCCCAAAACGCCGGGTACACCTACGTCAACACCAAAGCGGCCTTTAACGCCCTCAAACCCGGCGCTGGCAAAGTCCTGGCCGTCAACGCCGTTTTACAGGACTCAGGCTCCATGCCCTATGAACTGGACCGCAAAGCGGACGACCTCTCCCTGGCGGACTATACCCGCAAGGGCATTGAGCTGTTACAGGACAACCCCCGGGGTTTCTTCATGTCCGTGGAGGGCGGAAAGATCGACTGGGCCTGCCATGCCAACGACGCGGGGGCCGCGATTCACGACGTTATCGCCTTTGACAACGCCGTCAAAGTGGCGCTGGATTTTGCCCAGGCCCATCCCCGGGACACCCTCATCATCGTTACCGGGGATCATGAAACCGGCGGCATGACCATCGGTTTTGCCGGTACCCAGTACGAAACCTTCTTCGACAAAGTGGCCCTGCAAAAAAAATCCTTTATCGCCTTTAACGACGAAGTCCTGGGCCCCTACAAGAAAAACACCCCCACGGAACGGGCGCGCCTGGCGGACCTGCTCCCGGCAATTAAAGACGCCTTCGGCCTGGACTACGCGGCCCTCTCGGACTTCCAGAAACAGCAGCTCGACTTCGCGTTCCAGCGCTCCATGGGGAACGAAATCGAACGGCCCGTGGCGGAAGATCAGTTCCTCCTCTACGGCGGCTACGAGCCCCTGACCGTAAAAATCACCCAGATCATGAACCAGACCGCGGGCATAGGCTGGACCTCCTACGCCCACACCGGCGTCCCCGTAACCACCTTTGCCGCGGGGGTCCATCAGGAACTTTTCAGCGGCTACTACGACAACACCGACATTTTCCGGAAGATGGCCTCGGCAATGAACATCACATTGTAAGGGAGGAGTTAAGAGGGGGGG
>JAIRMP010000032.1 GCA_031258615.1 Spirochaetaceae bacterium
ATTGATTTAATAGTAAGCGATATCCCTTATGGCATAGGCGTAGATGACTGGGATGTTTTGCATGACAATACCAATAACGCCTATTTAGGCTCAAGTCCCGCTCAGGAAAAAGCCGGAGCCGTATTCAAAAAAAGGGGGAAGCCGTTAAATGGCTGGTCGGAGGCAGATCGGCTTATCCCAAAACAATATTATGATTGGGTTAAGACATGGGTTGGGGAATGGTTTCGTGTTATAAAGCCGGGTGCTAATGTGTTTGTGTTTTCCGGACGGCGTATGGCTCACCGTTGTGTATGCGCGTTTGAAGATGTTGGCTTTACCTATAAAGATATGCTGGGTTGGGAAAAAGAACGAGCCGCGCACAGAGCACAAAGAATTAGCGTAATATTTGAAAGGAGGAAGGATATGTCGTCCGCAAATAAATGGGCAGGTTGGAAAGTTGGTAATTTACGCCCTGTCTTTGAACCGATATTATGGTTTACAAAACCCTATAAAATAGGCGGAACCATAGCGGATAATGTTTTGCAGTATAATCTTGGGGCCTTTAATGAAAATATACTAAAAAAATATGGTCAGGAGCCTGATAACATTTTTCATATTCAAGCGCAACAATCAGATGTGGGTTTACATCCTACCCAAAAGCCATTAAAACTTATGGAATTATTGATTGAATTAACGACTGTTGAAAAACAAATTGTACTCGATCCGTTTTGTGGAAGCGCTACTACATTGGTAGCCGCTTCCCGGCTTGACAGACAATATATTGGTTTTGAAAAGGAAGAAAAATATTATAATATTGCGTTAAATAGACTAAATGAAGAAGAATGTGATTTATTTGAAAGGGAGGGCGTAATCCATGCCTAAACTACAAAAAGCGATGATGCTCACGGACAAGGGGTACGCGGATTTGAAGCAGGCCATATTCGCCTGCACCCTGACCAATGTTTCAATGGTACTGCCGGTCAGCGTGCTGCTGCAATTCATCATGGAACTGATAAAGCCCCTTTCCGGCGGCGAGGTGTCCTGGCAAAAGATGTGGCTGCTCTTCGGCGCGGGCGTCATTGCCCTCATCCTCGTCTTTCTCTGCCATAAAAACGACTACCGGAAGACTTACGTGAACTCCTATATGCAGGGCGAGGCAGCCCGCGTGTCCATAGCCGAGCATATACGCAAGCTGCCCATGAGCGTCTTCAATTCCAAAGACCTCACAGACCTCACCACCAACATCATGGGCGACGTGGCGAACAGCGAACACGTCCTCAGCCACCTTGTTCCAGAGCTGTTCGCCAACGGGATTTCTATAACCCTCATCTGCGCGGCCCTGGCCCTCTACGATTGGCGTATGGCCCTTGCGGTGTTTATAAGCGTGCCGGTGGCTTTCTGCATAGTCGTGGGAAGCCGCAAGTTGCAGGAGCGCCTCTCCCGCAAACACGTGGCGGCAAAGCTGGAGGCGGCCGGCAGAGTGCAGGAGTATATAGAAGGAATCAAGGTCATCAGAGCCTGCAATATGGACGGTGAGCGTTTTGCCGTGCTGGAGCGGTCATTGCGGGAGATGATGCGCCTCGCCATGAAAATGGAAGTTGGAACGGGCGTGTTCGTCATGGGAGCGCAGGCCGTGCTGCAGGCGGGAATCGGCCTTACCGTTCTGGTTGGAACCACGCTACTCACCGGCGGGCAGATAGCGTTTATTCCCCTGCTGATTTTCCTGTTGATTGTCGTGCAGATATACGCGCCGGTACTCATTCTTCTTACGCTGCTGCCGGAACTGTTCTATTTCCAAATCGCCATCAAGCGGATGCGCGACCTCTTGGCCCTGAAGCCCATGACCGGCGACGCTGAAAAGACGCTGACGAATTTCGATATTGTCTGCGAGAAGGTCAATTTTTCGTACAACAAGGACGGCGAACAAACCATGAGCCTCCCCGCCGCAAGCGGCGAGGTATCACTTGTAGAGTGGCAGGGAGGCTCGTTCTGTAAGGAAATTTATCATACGGGGGGTTTACTACCAACTTTTGTAAGTGCTGCTGATTCTAACCGCCGCAAGCGGCGGGGTATTAAACCCCAAGGCAGAATAAAACACTGAAAACGCGCTCATCAAAAAATCGGTAATTTTGTATTTCGTCCCGTTACTGCCTTTTCTCCTGTCCGGCAGATTCTTTGCCGCTTCCCGAAGCCCCTCCAGCAGCTTTGCTGTTGTCGCTTCCCTCATATTCCCTCCCATACCCATTTTTACCTCTTTTATACCATATTTTTTTTGAAATCGGAATCGCTGCCGGCGGCCTCACCGTTGTTGCATATCCCGCCGTATACCTGTATATTAGTAACACCATCGTTGATGGAAAATCTTTGTGATTTATAGGAGAAAACAATGAAGAAGAAATTGTTTTTGGCATTGATGGCGCTTGCTGCGGGTTTGTTTGCGGCTTGCAACGCCGACAGTTCCGGCGAGGCGGAGGCGGAGATACTCGATTCCGGCCCAAGGTACGGGATCAGCGTTACGGCGGAGAAGGAGGACTCAGGCGGCCTGGTTGCCGTGGCCAACACGGGCGGCCTCGTCACGGTGTCCCCGTCGGGCAGGGTAAAGGCGGGGGCCACGGTTACGCTGTCGGTGAACGCGGCGCTTATCACGGACGAGGCGGACGAAACGGACAATTCCGGAGGGGGGGGGGGGGGGCTCTAAACCCTGGTTTGTCAAGTCGATAAAAGGCGCTTACAGCATGGAGGGCGGCCCGGAAAGGACCAATGTCAGCTTCCGCCCGTCTTCAAGCGTGACCAACGAATGGACGTTCAAGATGACGCCGGGAGACCTCACGGTAGACCTTGAGTTCACACACGACTTCCCCGACCCGGCTAACGCTTCGCTGGCCGCCGTCTACCCAAGCGCGGGCTCTATCAGCCCGGACTTCACCAAAGATAACTTTAACTACACGGTAGCGGTTCCGTTCGGGACAACGGAGTTTTCCATATCGGCACTGGCTGAGAATCCGTACCTGGCCCCTGAAATGCTGCCTGAGGACGGGAGCGGCTACAGTCTGCTGGACGCGGACCTGATGTCAGCCGAAAACGGCGGCCCGCTCCCGGAAGGCCCAAGCAACTACGAAATAACGCTTACTTCCGAAGATGGGTCTGTGAAAAAGACATACAACATAGACGTGATCTGCCTCCCTGATCTTTCGCTAAAAACCTTTCAGATAACGAGGGCGGACAAGGATTTTGCGCGGGACCTAGCGTCTCTTGATCAGCAGACCGTTTACCTTCCCTACTATGAGGGCCTCACAGTCGTTGCGGAGTCCAATGACGGCGGGGCAAGCGTAAGCGTATTGCCTTCCGCCGCCGTTTCCGGCCTCAACCCGATAGCCCCCGCCTCGGTAACCGTTGCGGTGAGCAAAGGTTTGCCCGGAGTAGACCCAAAATACACGGCCAAGAGTTATGTTTTGAACCTGTACTACGGCGAGGGGATGGCCCCTGAGCCTCTGGCGGAGGGCGGGTATGTCAGCTTTATGCCGGGCGAGAGCGGGGACGTTTACTACGAAGTGCATACATTCCTGGCGCCGGGTGAAAGTACGCTGTCATTCGTTGACAAATCCATGCGGTCCGTACAGGCCGATTACCTTATCGTGGCGGGCGGCGGTGGCGCAGGAGGCAGTCGTAATCAGGCCACTGACTGCGGCGGCGGCGGCGGCGCGGGAGGGCTACTGTATAAAAATGGGGAAACCCTGCGACTGTCTGGCGGTTCCGTTTCAGTAACGGTCGGGAAAGGCGGCGCTGGGGGTGCAGTGCAAATTAGAGGCGTTTCCGGCGGGACATCCTCTATCGGGAATGTGGAGGTAATCGGAGGAGGGGGCGGTGGCCCCGGGTCCGAAAGTGGTAGGAATGATGTTCTCTGCGGCGGAGATGGCGGTTCGGGAGGCGGCGGCGGCGCGGGAGGGGGAACTAGTATTGGCAATGGGGGAAACCACAACAACGCTAACGGCGTGCTGGGGAATGCGGGTGGCGCAGGCGGCACTGATACTAGCGGCGGCGGTGGCGGCGGCGCGGGCGGCGAAGGAAATGGTGGAAATGATAACAGTAATAATATGTCCGTCGGGGGCATGGGCTGGCAACCGTCCGGCGACTCCGACTGGATTAAGAAAGTCATCACCGGCGTAGAGTGGTTTTCGCGCGGCGGTGCGGGCGGCGTCCTTGATGCGAGTAAAGCTGTGCCAGCCGTGACCGGCACGAAATATGGCGATGGCGGAGCTGCGGCTAATTCTATTACCACGCCTGGTGGGAAGGGCGCGGACGGCATCGTGATCATACGATTCCCGCACACCGAGCCCTCTGGCAACTGATTAGAAAATACTATGAACCGCCCCGCGGCTTGCGGGGGGGAAAGTTATCGCACGGGCTGACACCGGTATTGCGGCGACCACCACCATAAATATTGCCGCCGGCGCGACGCTTACCATTAACAGTGGTGTAACCTACATGATTGGGGGAACGCTTGCGGGCGCGGCGGGCGCTACCGTGGTGAACAACGGGACGATCACCGTTGTTGGGGATAATAAATTCTACCCGAGTAACGGGACCACCGCAGGGGTCCCCGCTACGAATACCACCTACACATGGAACGCTGACGCTGGCGGCGATGGCAAGGCCGGCTGGAAGTACCAAAGCGGGACCTAAGCATGGAGTTTCGGGATAAGCCGGCGTAAGCCGGCCCCGAAACTCCCAAGCCCAACGCTGTGCGTTGGGCCCGGAACGTGCCTCCCGGCGCACATAGTAGCCGGGGAAAAGTCCTGAAGTTTGCGCAAAGCAAGCCGCTTCGCGGCTTGTGACGCAAACTTCGGAGACAACCGCGAAGCGGTTGTCCAAACTCCCAAGCCCAACGCTGTGCGTTGGGCCCGGAACGCGCCTCCCGGCGCACTTCATAGCCGGCAACACACAGGGGCTAAGGAGATTACTATGAAAACGAATGAGATGACTATTGAGCGGAGGCTGGATTTTATCGCCTCGCTGGGACTGCCGGAAGTTTCCGCATTTTTTTGACCTGCGCCAAAACTCTTAGACCACACGCCCGGTGTCAGTCGCCAAAAATCTTTTGTTTGAGGGCCTGCCCCGTGGGGGTTACGGCAAGGCCGCCCTGCGCCGTTTCACGGAGGGAGGAGGGCATCGCCTCGCCTATCTCCCTCATCGCGGAGATAACCTCGTCAACAGGTATAACGCTTTTCACGCCGGCCAGCGCCATATCGGCGGCGGCTATCGCGCACATCACGCCGCCGGCGTTGCGTTTGACGCAGGGAACCTCGACAAGGCCCGCCACAGGATCGCAGACAAGGCCCAACTGGTTCTTCAGCGCGATAGCGCAGGCTTCCGCCGCCTGTCCGGGGCTTCCGTCCCGCAGTTCGACCAACGCCGCCGCCGCCAGCGCCGCCGCGCTCCCGCACTCAGCCTGACATCCGCCCTCCGCCCCCGCTATGCTCGCGTTCTTCACTATCACAAGCCCTATGCCGCCCGCCGTAAACAGCGACATCACCAGGTTGTGTTCGGAAACTTTGTAAAAATCTTCCATCGAGAGTATCGCCGCCGGCAGTATACCGCAGGAACCTGCCGTCGGCGCCGCAACGATCCGCCCCATCGCGGCGTTGTACTCGGCAATCGCTACCGCCTTGGCCATAGCCGCCGCGCAGAAAGCGCCCGATACAGGGCCTGCCCCGCCGCCGCCGGCAGCGTAGCGCGTCATCCTGTAGCCGTTCCCGCCGGAAAGCCCGCTTCGGGACTTCAGCGTCTGATCGGCGCCGCTTGACGCGGCATTCCTCATCACGCCGAGGTTCCGCCTCATGTCCTCAAACAACCGCTCCCCCGGCAGCCTCATCGCCTCCGCCTGGTCGTCAAGCACGATTTCGGAGATTTTTTTCCCCCGGCCTTCCGCCTCACGCGCCAGGCTTTCCACAGAATCGTATTCCAGCATCAAACCCCTCCGTTTGCCGGCAGGTACACAACGCTGTCTATGTGCGCAAGCGCCGCCAGCCCGTCCACAACGGCGGCTTCCAGCGCGCCGTCAATCTCCACCATCATCACCGCCTGAAAGCCCCTGTGCGGCCTGGACAGTTTGAAGTTCCCTATGTTCACGCCGTGGTCTGCCATCAGGCTCGTTACGTGCGCTATCATGCCGGGCATATCCCGGTGGGCGATGATCAGCGTGTCGGCCTCCCCTGAGAATTCGGTTTCCATCCCGTTGAGCGATTTGATAAGGATGTTGCCGCCGCCGATGGAAGCCCCCTCCAGCGAGCACTCTTTCCCGCTTGAGCCGGTCAGATGGAGGCGGGCCGTGTTCGGGTGGGCGCGGGGGATTTTCACCTCCGCTATGCTGAACGTAAGTGAGTTCTCCGCGGCGACGGCAAAACTGTCGCGTATGCGCTCGTCATCGTTTTTCATTCCAAGCAGCCCCGCTATTAGAGCCCTGTCCGTGCCGTGCCCGCGGTAAGTCTGCGCGAATGAACCGGCGAGGCCGATGTCCGCGCGGCGCACCGCTTCGCCGAGGATCATCCGCCCCGTCCGCCCTATACGCACCGCCCCCGCCGTATGCGAGCTGGACGGGCCTATCATCACCGGGCCTATGATGTCGAACACGTTCAACAGCGCGCCCCCTCGGTATCATTCCTGATAAACTTGCGGTAAATCGTATCGACAATCACGGAGATCGAGTTGTCGCCTGAAACGTTGCAGGCTGTCCCGAAGCTGTCCTGCGTGATGTACAGCGCTATCAGCAGGCTTGCGATTGCGCTGTCGGAAGCTATGCCCACCATGGGGAGGAACGGGAGCGCGGTCATTATGGAGCCTCCCGGCGCGCCGGGGGACGCCACCATCGCTATCCCCAGCGTCATTATGAACGGCACGATCACGCCAAGGTTTGACGGCATATTGTAGAGCAGCAGCACGGCGGTAACGCAGCAGGTGATCGTTATCATTGACCCTGCCATGTGTATGTTGGCGCAGAGCGGAATCACGAAGTTCCGTATTTCCGGCGACACGCCGTCCGACTCGGCGCAGCGAAGGTTCACCGGTATCGTGGCCGCCGAAGACTGCGTGCCCATCGCCGAAATATAGCCGGGTATCTGGTTCCTCATCAGCGTGAACGGATTCTTTCTGCTCACCGCCCCCGCGGCGATGTACATTACAAGGAGGCATACGATGTGCAGGATTATCACAGTGAGGAATACCTTCCAAAGTATGCCGAGTATCATAAAGGTCTGGCCGCTCACCGTCATGTTCACGAAGGTTCCGCAGATATAGAGCGGGAGGAGCGGGATCACCGCCGTTTTCAGCACTTTGCTGATGATGCGGGAAAAGTCCCTGAACGGGGAGTACAGCGCCGTGCTTTCACCCTTCATTGACGAGAGGCAGAGCCCCAGTATGAAGGCGAGTGCAACCGCCGAGGTAACGTCTAGAAGCGGCGGCAGCGGTATCGTGAAGTATGGTTTAAGCATACCCGCCTCCGGGTCGCTTATGCTGCCGACAGTCATTTCGGCTGCAAATCTGGGGAATATTGTGTCCGATATGGTAAACGCGATCGTCCCCCAGACGAGTGACGAGAGGTAGGCCATACCGGCGGTCAACAGCAGAAGTTTCCCCGCCCCCTGCGACAGATCCGCGATGCCCATAGTAACGAAGGCCACTATCAACAGTGGTATAACAAACTTTAGAAAGACGCTGAACAGCGTAGAGGCGGTAACAACGACTCTGTTAAACGGGACGGGTGCCCATAGCCCAAGCATGATGCCGAGCGCGATGCCGATGATCAGCTTACCCACCAAACCAATATGAAATTTCTTTGCCATTATGATTCTCCAAATTATATACGTAAAACAAATATACCGCAAAAGCCAACAAAAAATGAAATTCGCAAACGGCGGCGGGGAGCAGGCAGGCAGGTTACGAGTCGTCCTTGCAATACGCTGAGCGTGAAAGAGGGCGAGTTGAGCCAATGGCTGAGGAGTCGTCCTTGCGAGCCGCTGAGCGTGAAAGATAGCGGGTTACGAGTCGTCCTTGCAAGCGGTTTTGCAATGAGGGTGGAGTTTGCGGAGACAAGCGCGTAGCGTGCCGCAAACTCCTATGGCAACCGCGTAGCGGTTGCCAAACGTACGCCGAGGGCGCTGCCGCGCCCGAAGCATATACAGGCCTGTTATGCGACATACCGCTGTACCTTTTATTCCGTCTGTAGAGTCTTGCTCCCCCGCCGCTCTGCGGTGGTACAAATTTGTAACATCAACAAAAAACTGGTAGTAGACGACTGTCTTTTACCGCGTGTGCGGTGTGCCACCGGCACACCGCACAGCGTCAAGCCGCTATGCGGCTTGTCTATCGGAACGAACCGTGTAAATATTGCAACGCTTACAAGGATGTCCCGCCGCAGAGCGGCGGGACGGTTCACTATTTCCGGTATTTACCCGACAAAGGCAGCCGGAATAAAATAAACGAAATACTGAATTACGAAGAGGGAATAGCAATGGCAAGTGAAGTATTGGTAAACATAAGCCGGGATGAAATAGAGCGTGCGCGGCTACTGAGCGAGTACAAATACATCGTGGACACCCAGAGCAAAGTCGTACAAGCCGAACGCAATGGGTGGAAGCAAGGGCAGAAGCAAGGGCGGAAGCAAGAAAAATTGGAAATCGCCGGGAATCTCAAGAACAGTGGCATCCCGGCTCCGCAAATAGCCTTGTGGACGGGCCTTTCCATTGAGGACATAGCAAAACTGTGATTTTTTAAGGCGGCGCCTGTAAATGGCAAGTCAAGTATTTGTAAACATAAGCCGCGCTTAACGCTTCACCAGCGCCGCAGCAATCCGGACATGAAATCATTTGGCTGGATTGCCACGCGCCTGCGGCACCTCGCAATGACGACGCCCCCCCCCCCCCCCCTACTCGACAACAACAACACGCCGTCATTGCGAGCGAAGCGACGCAATCCACTGTGCGAAGCGACTCGCATGGATTGCCACCCGTCCACCAACCCCCGCACCAATGGGTTGACACTTCCCTCACCCCCATGCTACGATGTAGAAGCTGTAGGGAGCCCCGGAACAGCGCTATTTCTTGCAGAACGACGCTGAACCGGGGCTTGTTTCAAACGTCTTTATGCTACCCCTTTAGGGGTGAGTTTTCAATGACGTTTACAAATTCCCTTTTTGCCTGTCCGGGCCTGGCTTGGACAAATATCTTTTCAGGAGG
>JAIRMP010000052.1 GCA_031258615.1 Spirochaetaceae bacterium
GCCATCAGCGCCATGCGGTCTATCCCTATGCCCCAGGCCGCAACCGGCGCCTTGACGCCGAGCGATGTTGTTACTTCAGGGCGGAATATGCCGGAACCGCCCAGCTCGAACCAGCCCAGCGTGGGATGTTTGATGTGTACTTCAACGGACGGTTCGGTGAACGGGAAGTAGCCGGGCACGTACTTTACTTCCTTTGCGCCCGCGACTTCCGTAGCGAACATTTCCAGTATCCCTAGCAGCGTCCGTAAGTTTACATCCTCGCCCAGCACGATCCCTTCGGTTTGGTAGAAGTCGGACAGGTGGGTGGCGTCTACCTTGTCGTAGCGGAAACAGCGCAGCATACCAAAGTATTTGCCCGGTATCTTTGCGTGCGGCAGTGTTTTGGCGGACATGACCGTGCCCTGGCTCCGCAGTATCAGGCGCTTTGTGAACTCGCGGTCAAAGGCGTAGCCCCAGCCGCGGCTTCCCGTACTGCCGCCGTTTTCGTGGGCGGCCGCAACCGCGGAAAGCCAGGGTTCGTCGATCTTTTTTGCCGTGGCGGGCTCGGCGATGTGGTATACGTCGTGAATGTCCCGCGCCGAATGGAACTGAGGCATGAATAGCGCGTCCGAATTCCAGAATTCTGTCTCGACAAGCGGCCCGTCGAACTCTTCAAAGCCCAGGCTGACAAGTTTATCCTTTGTTTGTTCCAGAAATTGCGAGTAAGCGTTGGTTCTGCCGGCCATGAGGCGCGCCGGGGGAACCTGCACGTTGTATGCCCTGAAGGTTTTGCCTTTCCACGAGCCTCTTTCCAGCATTTCCGGCGTGAGAACGCCGATTTCCTCACCGGAAAGGCCCGCCTCCCTGAGCGCGTCGGCAATGGCCGGATGTTCTTCACCAAAAGTAAAGAACACGGTCTCCCGCTCCGCTGTGCGAAAGGCGGCCCCGGCGGCCCCGCGTTTCTTCGCGATGCCCGCCATTACACGCTTTTCTCCGGCGCTGAGGGCGCTTTCCGGGAGGAGTCCGCCGTCCGCCGCCGCGCCTTTCTCCAGAATGGCGCGTACATGGCGAAAATGTTCCGCCGCGGGGCCGGATGCCGGGCGTCCGTTCTCAAGCTGTTCCGGCGGCAGGCTTATGCTTACCCGTTTTGCGCCGTCCATGCCAAAGAGACCCAGTTTTGACAAAAGGCCGAACGCGCTGCCTGAATCCTTGCTTTCAAGCCCCAGCGTTTCGGCTATTTCCGGCAGCGTGAGGCCGGGTTTTATCCTGACAAGCTCCAAAATGCGCTCTTCCGGCGAGCCTTTTTCCTTCCAGGAGCGGCCAAGATCGGTTAATTCGTAGAAAACAGCCGTTTCGCGCCGTTTTTCGGCAACGAGTCCCTTTGCCGCAAGCCACGAAAGCGCCTGGTTTCCGTTCCCGCTCTTAAAATTCAAGTCCGATTCGATCTTTTCAACGGAAAGTTCATCTCCCTTCCCGTAACGCAGGATAACTTTGACTTCCAGCGGGTGCAAATTTTTTATGATGTTTTGAATATCCATACCGCAAACGCAGTCCTTTTACAATGAATTGAGCCGTTTCCACAAACGAATGTTTGATCCTAGCTCGATCCCCCCATCAAAATCAAGCAGGCAGGCAGGCCAGCCTGCACCAAACGTACGCCAATGGCTGAGGAGTCGTCCTTGCCAGCCGCTGAGCGTGAAAGAGAACGGGTTGCGAGTCGTCCTTGCGAGCCGCTTTACAAGGAGGGTGGAGTTTGCGGAGACAACCGCGTAGCGGTTGTCCAAGCGCTTAGCGTTTGCGTAGCAAACTCCGGAGCTCAACGCTGCGCGTTGCGCCATTCGCTGAGCTTCCCCTCACGCCATTTGGAAAAGACATCAAGCCACCGCGAAGGATGCGCGGACGCTATGAAGCCAAGCGTCCCCAGGTGGAGCGGGATTATCGGCGTCCCAAAGGCGGTCATGGTCCGCGCGGCGAACAGCGCCGTCCCGTCCCCGCCCAAACTGAACGCGATGTCAAACCCGCTTGTTACCATCGCCGCGCTGTCTAGCAGGTAGAGCGCCGTTGTACAGCCCTTCCCGTCGAGCGCCCGGCGTATTTCGGACGCGAGCGCGGCAGCGGCGGGTTTTTGTGTATTGATGATTAGCATGACCTTCACGGTAAACCTCCGGGCGCACTAATACCCATACCCAATAGTGAGGCCCCGCTATTGCTTCCGGGCAGGTGACAGACGCCTCGTTTAGACACCTTGATAATCGCGTCAACCTTGAGCGGTTCGGTAAGAAATTTATTTGAAAGGGCTGTAAAAAAACAGGCAAACAGGTTATCGCTTGATAATGATATAACCGATGATGAGCTATTGACGCTTTTGCTGGAAGACTTAAATTAGAACCGCGCCTTCTTGTGGGGCGCTGGCCGGGCATTGAGTTTGTGAACCCCGGTCTTGAATTTTCCGGCGGCCAAGGCTGCGCCTGAGTCTCCGGCAAGTATGACACGCGGAGAATCTTTGTTAATCGTGTTGTAAATACGCTCCGCCGCGTCAAACATATTGGCAGCCTGACGGGTCCTCCGTCAGGCTGCCAACCGCGCCTCTACAGGGCGCCGGCGGTCTATTTGATCGAGGCGGCGTTTGCCTTTGTCGCAACCGTCACGCCGGTATCAATATCTTTCGGTGAAAGGCTTTTGCCGTTATAGACATCAACGCCGGCCTGCAAACCCTGGTAGCCCATTTCGTAAGGGTTCTGCACCATAGTTGCCTGCAAAATATCCCGTTCAACGAGCGACTTGGTGTCAGCAGACCAGTCAAAGCCGACCACCTTTACCTTGTTGGCCAGGCCTTTCTGTTCGACAGCGTTTCCAACTCCCACAGTTGACCCCTCGTTACAGGCGTAGAAGCCGGCGAGGTCGGGATTCGCGGTGATAAAGTCCAGCGCTATATTCAGCGCCTTTGTCTTGTCCCCGTCGGAATACTGGGTGCCGACAACGGTAATGCCGGGGTACTTTTTGGCTATCTGATCCTTGAAGTCATTTTCGCGGGTCATCGTAGTTCCCGCCCCGGCCTGCGCGTTTACAATCGCGACCTTGCCGGTTCCGCCGATTAGACCGGCCAGCGTGTCCGCGGCTGTACGGGCCGCCGCCCCGTTATCGGTCGAGAAGAACGCATCGTAATCCGGCGCCGAAACCGCGGAGTCAATGATGATAACTTTGATACCGGCTTTTTTTGCCTTTTCCACACCTGGTGAAAGGGCGTCTTTGTTGAGCGGCGCGAGCAGGATGATGTCCGATTTCTTGGTAATCGCGTCCTCCACCATCTGAAGCTGGATGGCGGCGTCAACCTTGCCCGGAGGCGCGTTGAACGTGAGGTCAACATTGCCAAGCTCGTCAGCCTTTGCCTGGGCGCCGGCCTTCACCTTAAGCCAGTGTTCATCAATCGAGTCCATCGTGATTAGCGTTGCCTTGATCTTGCCGCTTCCGCTTTCACCCAATCCTTTCGCCCACAGCGGGAACGAAAAGACAAGCGGCGCTGCCGCCGCCAACAGTACTAAAATCCATCTTTTCATACAATCTCTCCTTGTACAAATGTTTTATTAGTAAACCTTTCGGTGTACTACCCTCAATAAGTCCGTCGCGCGCGGACAATTTTAAAACCTCCCCGTGAGCCAACCGCCTCTTTCATGCTGAACGCCCCGCGTAAACCCACTGGTGGGTTAGTCTTTGCGTTTTATCTTGTCCAGGAATACAGAACCCGCTATCACGATGCCGATCACAATTTTCTGGATGAACGGCGAGACGCCTATAAGGTTCAGGCCGTTACGCAAGATGCCGATGATGAACGCGCCTATAAATGTCCCCGCTATCGAACCTTCGCCGCCCAGCGTGCTTGTGCCGCCTATAACGGAAGACGCCACGGCGTCCAGTTCGTAGCCGTCTCCCGCCGCCGGCTGGGCGGATACGATGCGGGCGGCCATGATAAGCCCGGCAAAGGCCGCAAGCATCCCTGAAAACACGTAAACCAGTATCAGGGTGCGGTTTGTGTTCACGCCGGAAAGCCGCGCCGCGTCAAAGTTACTTCCAAGTGCGTAAACATGACGCCCAAACGTTGTTTTGGCCAGGATAAAACCGAACAGCACCACCGTTACAACCATCAAAATCACGGGAATTGGGATTGGGCCTGCCGACCCCGCGCCTATCACGGTAAATGATTTGGGAAGTCCGCCTACCGGAATCCCCTGGGTCAGCGTCAGCGACACGCCGCGCACCGCCGTCATCGTACCGAGCGTCGCGATAAACGGCGGAATCTTTCCGTAGGTTGTGAAAACGCCGTTTACCGCGCCCACCGCCGCGCCGCTCAGCAGACCTAAAAGACCGGCAAGAAACACCGGAATGCCGGACATCATAGCCAGGGCCGCAATCATCCCAGAAAGGGCGATGTTTGACCCTATAGAAAGGTCTATGCCCGCCGTTATCATAACGTAAGTCTGCCCGATAGCTATTACCGCTATTACCGCCGTCTGCGTGGCAACGGTAAGCAGGTTGCCTACGGTAAAAAAGTACGGCCGCGCCAAAATTGAAAATACGATAAACAGAATCGCGAAGCCGCTCAGTGTTGAAAGCTGCTGCTTTAACCCGCGCGAAACATTCAATTTTGGAGAGCTAAGTTTTATCGTCCGCATGATAACATTCCTCTATACATCCGGTATTCCTCTATAAATATCCGGTATTCCCTTATGCGTACTGTGTAGCATACCTTAAAATCTCTTCCTGGTTTGTATTTTTTGTTTCAAGATTCGCCGTGATTCGTCCGTTGCACATCACCAAAATACGATCCGACATACCCAAAACTTCAGGCAACTCAGACGAAACAAACATCACGCCGATTCCCTGTTTTTTCAGGTCGTTTATGATGTTGTAAATTTCAATTTTGGACGCGACATCAATCCCACGCGTCGGCTCGTCAAAAATTACAAGTTTAGCGTCCCGCATAAGCCATTTACCGACAACAACTTTTTGCTGATTCCCGCCGGAAAGGTTTGCTACGCACTGCCAAACGCCGGACGCCTTGATTTTAAGCGCGTCCTTCATTTTAACGGCTTTTTCCGTTTCTTTTCCGCCGCTTATCACGCCGAAATTTGAAATAAGCTCCAAACTTGGAAGCGTGATATTTTCCGACAGAGTCATTTTTACGCAAAGGCCGTCTTTTTTGCGGTCCTCCGGTATATAGTAGACGCCTTCTTTTATCGCGTCTCGTATGTTTTTTATCATGATTTTTTTGCCGTTAAGAAATACTTCTCCCGCGCTCATCCTGTCGGCGCCGGAGACTGCCCGCGCCGTTTCCGTCCTTCCCGCCCCCATGAGTCCGGCAAACGCGACTATTTCACCCTGATACAATTCAAACGAAACATCCTTTACGCCCACGCCGTGCGGCGAGGAAAGATTTTTTACTTCCAGCACCACCCTGCCGCGCGGCACAATGATTTTAGGGAATTTTTCATTCAGGTTGCGTCCAACCATGCAGGAAATAATTTCTTCAAGACTGGTATCCGCGAAGTTAAAGGTTTTGATATACAGTCCGTCCCGCAGAATCGTTACACGGTCGACAATTCGGGACAACTCCTCAAGCCTGTGTGAAATATAGATGATGCCGCAGCCTTCCGCCTTTAGCATTTTTACCACATTGAACAGCTCATCAATTTCCTTGTCGGTCAGCGCGGATGTAGGTTCATCCATTATAATGATCCGCGCGTTCATCGAAAGGGTTTTGCAGATTTCAACCATCTGCTGTTTCGATACAGGGAGTTCCTTCACCGGCGTATCGGGATCAACATCAAGTTCAAGAGCGTCAAGATACTTTTTTGCCTCGCGATTCTGCCTTTTTCTGTCCGTTATGCCGAGGGTGGATATTTCGCGGTTCAGGTAGATGTTTTCCGCTACGCTAAGGTGGGGGCACAGGTTCAATTCCTGATGTATGATCCCTATGCCGAGCCGCTGTGCCGAGAGCGGCGAGAGGTCGCCTGTGGGTTTGCCGTCAATGACCAGTTCCCCCGCATCGCGGACATACACCCCGGAAATTATCTTCATCAGGGTAGACTTGCCGGCGCCGTTTTCGCCTAAAAGCGCGTGAACCTCGCCCGGACGCAGATCAAAATGCACATTTTTCAGGGCCGGTACGCCGGAAAAACTTTTTGAAACTCCTTCCACCCTTACCAACAACACATCATCATTCATACAGTTGTTATAGCTTAACATACATTCGTATGGCAGTCAAACAAATTTTTGACAACAAATTTTTTACATTTTGTTAAAAATCCCGCACAATATAGCTTACTACTTTTATCATGTTTTCCCGGAATGTAAAAAATATCTTTACAAAGGGAAAAAAATTTGATAGCATGAAGCATGTCCGGGATAAAATCACGTGTCATTTGCGACGATCTTCTAAGACGCATCACATCCGGCGACTTGAGCGGCGCGCTGATGCTGCCGGCGGAAGGCAAACTGGCTGAAAGCTACGCCTGTTCACGCCCAACCGTGCGGAAGGCCCTGGCGGGGCTGCGGCCTTATTGTAACGCAAGCCGTAAGGTTTTTCTACAGTTCATCTTTTTTGCTTAAGAACTTGCGACTCACAAGAATCTCACTATTCATTACCCCCCCCCCCCCCCATGTCAATCAGTGTTTACAAGGTTCTTCATTATGTATTCACGGCGTTCCGGCGTGTTTTTCCCCATATAAAAGGTAAGGACTTGGGGCACTTTTTTCAGCGTGTCAACCGCCACCGGAACGAGCCGCATTCCCGCCCCTATGAACTGGCCGAATTCCTTTGGGCTTATCTCGCCCAGACCCTTGAAGCGGGTAATTTCGCAGCCGCTTCCCACAGCCTTAACCGCTTCGTCCCGCTCCTTTTCGGTATAGCAGTAGCGCGTCTCCTTTTTGCCGCGTACCCGGAACAGCGGCGTTTCCAGAATAAAAACCTTGCCGCCCGTAACAAGCTCCTCAAAATACGACAGAAAAAAAGTTAAAAGAAGGTTGCGTATATGAAAGCCGTCAAAATCCGCGTCCGTCGCTATCACGATACGCGCATAGCGCAGACCTTCCAAAGCGTTTTCGATTCCGAGCGCCATCATCATGTTGTAAAGTTCATCGTTCCTGTATATCGCGGCGCGTTTCTTGCCGTGCATATTTTCCGGCTTACCCCGCAGGGAAAATATTGCCTGCGTCATCACGTCCCGGCTCGATACCATGGAGCCTGTAGCCGAATCGCCTTCCGTGATAAATATTGTAGTTTCGCCGCCTGATTTGCCGTCTTCAAGATGGTACTTGCAGTCTTTTAACTTTGGTATCTTTATCGCGATTTTTTTCGCCGCTTCGCGCGCTTCTTTTTTTACTGAATTCAATTCTGTGCGCAGGCTTTCGTTTGCCAGAATTTTGCTTTCCAGCTTTTTGGCCGCTTCCGTGTTTTTATGCAGCCAGTCCTCCACCGCGTCCTTACATTCCTGAACGATCCACGAGCGTATGTCGGAGTTGCCCAATTTATTTTTTGTCTGACTCTCAAATATAGGATTTTTCAGTTTGACGGCGACCGCGGCGGTCGTGCCCTCCCTTATGTCCTCGCTCCTGTAATCCTTCTTGAAGTACGCCTGAACACCCTTCAAAAACCCCTCTTTGAACGCGGAAAGGTGGCTTCCCCCGTCTGACGTGTACTGACCGTTTACAAAAGAAAAGTACGCTTCCCCGTAATTATTAGTATGGGTAAACGCGAATTCTATCCTTTCGCCCTTGTAGTACGCCGCCGGGTACAGGCACGATGCGTCATTTTCACCGCCCGTCTCTTCCCACAACAGATCGAAAAGTCCGCGTTCGGAGACATATTTCTTTCCGTTAAGTTTTAGAGACAGCCCGGTATTGAGCCAGCAATAAGTTTTTATCCGCTTTTCGGCAAATTCCATGTTGAACTGGTACGCGCCGAAGATTTTTTCGTCAGGCCGGAATTCGACAAACACGCCGTTTTTTTGATCCTCTTTTAGCTTGCCGCTACGCTCTTTCACAAGGTTTCCACGTTCAAAAACCGCCTCCGCGAATTTCCCGTCACGCACGGAAACAACCCTGAAATGGGACGAAAGCGCGTTCACCGCCTTTGTGCCGACGCCGTTCAGCCCCACGGAAAACTGAAACACATCATCGTTATACTTCGCGCCGGTATTTATTGTCGAAACACAGTCAACCAGCTTCCCAAGAGGAATACCCCGCCCGAAATCCCGCACCTTGACAAGGCCGTTTTTAATTTCAACCTCAATATTTTTTCCGTTGCCCATGATGTATTCGTCAACGGCGTTATCGATTACCTCTTTTAACAGCACATAAATGCCGTCATCCGGATTTGAGCCGTCGCCCAGCCGCCCTATATACATACCCGTCCGCAGACGAATATGCTCCAGCGACGACAGGGTCTGTATCTTGGACTCGTCATACACGGCAGATTTTTTTTCCTTCAAAACAAACTCCCAAATATGCTGCCCGTATTCCGGAGGGGGGCGCATTTTCCGGACCAGCGGCGGCACACAGCCGCATCACCGCCGCGCCCCCCTACGCTCCATAACCGCATTTTCGCGTGTAGTTTGCGCGGAGCGCAAACCATGAAAACAACCGCGTAAGCGGTTATTCCGCTACCCCCCAAACCGGGACATGAACGCCGCGTCGCCCCTTCCTTACAGGGCAGGCGGCAAAGCGTCAGGCGCAAAACCATGCGGCGCATGGTTTTGACGATGTTCTGCTTCTTGCCTTGCCCCTAAAAAGAGGGCCGCTTACCGCTGTTCCCATTAATTTTAGTATGCTTTGAAATTATAAGGCAAGGCCAATTTCTCCGGGCAATTCGCCTGCGAATTGCCCGGCGCCGGTTCCCTTTTTCGCCTAACGTTCCGGCTGTTTACGACGTTTTTTTGCGCCCGATAAAGAAACTGCGTAGCAGTTTCAGGGCGCAAAAAAATGTGGGTGGAGTGTGGCGTGGGAATGAGCGTAGCGAATGACCTAGCCACACGGAACCCCGAGCCGCCAAAGGCGGCGAAGCGTAAACAGACCTGTTATGCGAAGTTTGGGCATTTTACAATTTATTTTATTTCCAATTCTCAATTATTAAATTAT
>JAIRMP010000111.1 GCA_031258615.1 Spirochaetaceae bacterium
CCCTTGTAAGCGAGGCGCTCTACGGGCTTGCCGCCCTTTATCGTCGTTTCCACGATTTCTTCAGCGTCCTCCGGCTTGACCTTCGTGTACAGCCAGCCCTCAGGCTCGACAACCACGAGGACGCTCTGGTTGCAGAAGCCGGGACAGCCGCCCTTTTTGACGCCAACTGGGTGTCCAGGTTCTTCCTTCAACTCAAGAGAACACTTGACATTCTTTGATTTGATGATTTCGGCAATTTTGGCGTACACTTCCAGCGAACCGGAGGCGATACAGCCGTTGCCCGCGCACACAAGTATCTTGCGTTTTTCGGCGTCAAGAGACTTTTTGTACGTTGCCCGCGCCTTTTGCAGCGCGTCTCTGCTAGTTAATTTTGGCATTTTGTCCCCCTATAATTTTGCTTTAAGATCGTTAAGAACATCCACAACGCTATCCGGGGTTACGTTAGCATAGACCTTCTCCGGAACGCCGCCGGAAACCATCAACGCGGGCGCAAGGCTGCACGCGCCGAGGCAGGCTACCGTCTGAACCGTAAAACCCAGATCATCGGTGGTAATCTTCTTCTCGGAAAGCCCCAATTCCGAACGCAGGCGTTCCAGATTGGGTATGGATTTGCGGACATGACACGCCGTCCCGTCGCAAATCTTGATGATGAATTTTCCTTTTGGCTGCAAAGAAAAATTCTCGTAGAATGTGGCAACTCCATAAATCCGGGCCTCACTTACGCCCAGCTTTTTTGCCACATAAGGAAAGGTTTCGGGCGGCAGGTAGTTATACTTTTCCTGTACCCCCTGCAAGATCGGGATGATCGAGCCGGGTTTTGCGCCCCATACCTTAACAACGTCGTCAACAACGCTTAAGTCAATAGCTGTACTCATTGTACTTTTTCTCCTTTCAAGGAATTTTGTTATTTAAGTGTAAGCCGTAAACCGCCGCTCGTCAACTTTTTTTAACTTTTCTGATCGCCGGCCTGCCGCTGAGGTGACAGGGCAAGGGAACCCCGCCAAAATCCGGTACAATGACAGGCCAAACGCCCGTCATACGGAAAACCGGAGGGCTTTCTTATAAAAGGGGAGTACTGTAACCCAAGGATGTATTACGATATGAATGACATCCGCAATGCCCCCGGAAGCCGCCGCATACGTTTGATGAAGGAGGCGGACAGGCCGGGACATGGTTTTCCGCCCAACAAGCCGTCCACCCGCGGCTTACGCCATGGAGGGACTTCCCCCATCCGTATGGCTTTTCACCGGACTCACGTCAGCTAAATGATGCAGGCGTCATTCATAATGGCTGCGGAAGTCTTCTACCGCCTTGATAAGCGAATCAATGTGTTCAGGATAGGGCGACAGATCTTTTTCAAGCGCTTCCTCGTCCCCTATGAAAAATGTATGCGGCGAAACGTTCAAGGCGAGCGACAGTTTTTCTATAGTATCCAGCGATACGCCGCGTTTCGCGTGCTCTATGTCGTTTATGAAATTATGTGTTATCCCCGATTCCATTGCCAATTCAATTTGAGAAAATTTTGCTTTTTCACGCAGCCGTTTCAAATTTCTGCCAAAAATCTTTCGCATCTGCTTTGCCGGCTGTTCATCTTCAATGTTATTATTTTTCATGCTTCGATCTAAAACTAAACAAGTTTTAAAATCACCGCAAATAGCTGTAAGCGATAGTTTGCAAGCTGTTAGCTTGATATGTCCGGCGCATACAGGCCGGCTGCGTCCTTGTGAGACTGGCCGGAATTGGGTATAATCTACAGTTAGATGACTATTTCCAGGCACGTAATTCTTTTAAAAGCGGGTATAACAGTTTCGTTTTTGACGTTAATGGTATTTGCGATATTTGCGCGGGATACATTGCCGGTTTACGGCGATCTTGTAGGGCAGGCGTCGCAAAGAAGCGGCGGCGGTTTTATCGCCGCTCTTTTGCCGGCGCCCGCGCCGTACGCGGCGTTCGCCGGCATGGGGACCGCGGTGCTGTTCGCTTTTGTCTCGCAGGTTTTACTGTTTTACTTTTTTGAAAAAACGCAGGCAATAGAGGTGCGTTTACTGGCAACGTTTTTATTTTCATTTACGTTTGAGATTCTGCGCATTGTGATACCGCTCAAAACGGTAATGAACCTGTCAGGCTATATCCCCGTCATAGCGTCACGCCTCATTGTTTTTGGCAGATTTTACGGGCTGTTCGCGCTGTTTGCCGCCGGTTTGTGCGTGTCAGGCCTGGAGATACGGCGGGAAGAAACAATTATATTTCCGGTGGCGATGGCCGCGCTGTTATTTGCGCTGCGTATGCCTATCGACAGTTTCTACTACGATACGAGCCTCTACCCGCTCGCGGGGTTTCCCCGCACATTTGGAATTATGAACGCGGTAATAGTCGTGTTATCGTTCCTCTGCTTTGTTTCAGGCGCATATACCCGCGGCATCCGTGAATACTACTTTATCGCTTTGGGCGTACTGGCGGCGGCAATAGGCCGCCGGCTGTTGTTGACGGCGGATACATGGGTCATGCTGGCAGCCGGTTCCGGGCTTTTATTTTTTGGCGCCTGGTATGCGGGCATTCAGTTTCGCCGCATGTACCTGTGGTCGTAGTTGTCCCGTGAAAGCCGCCAAATGATAGGGATACAAAATGAAAGCAGCCTGCACCGCGCGCTGAAAAATATGTATGCGGGGCCGGGGGGCAAAACAGAGGTTGAGACGGGCGGCTATGTCTGTGACTGCATGGATGACTCAGGCGGTATAGTCGAGATACAGACGGGCAGCTTTGCGCCGCTCCGCAAGAAACTTGCGGAGTTGGGCAGGCAGGCGCGCGTCACGGTGGTATACCCCGTTATCGAAGAAAAATACATCGCGCTGTACGATGACCGTGACAGCCTGGTACGCAGCCGCAAAAGTCCGAAGAAAGGCTGCAAATGGGACATTTTTAACGCGCTGGTCTACGCGCCGGAACTGCCGCTCATTCCGGGTATCTCGGTTGAGCTTGTTGTTGTTGATGTTCTTGAAAAACGCAGGGCTGACGGCAAGGGTTCCTGGCGCCGGGGAGGCGTCAGCATAGTTGACAGGCTCCTGCAAAACTACAAACGCAGCGTTCCGCTTTACGACCGTAAAGACTACATGCAGTTTGTTCCGTTTGAATCGGACGAAACCTTTACCGCCGCCGCCCTTGCCGCCGTTAAAACCGGTACTGTACCGATACATTTACCGAACGGCCCATGTTGGGGTCAACATAGTATATCGGTCCCGCGTGATGCCTAAAAACTAAATCTAGCCGAAAGGCAGGGATGCCTAATAACTAAAAATCCAGCCAAGAATATATAATGGCCTTATCAGGAGGTAAGGCTCATGAGGTTGGATATGAGAAGTAGAAAGGCAATTATGGCAAACACCTGCCAGGACTATCAGCGGGCGGACAAGAAGGGCCGCGGCGAAATCCTGGACCGCTTGGTTCCCGTAACCGGTATGAACAGGGATTACCTGGCGGCCGTTCCGGAGCGGTATGTGAAGGACGCGCCGGTCGGGGAATGTAAACCCAAGGGAAAGCGGAAGGCTGGGGCTGAGGGAAAACGCGGCGGGTTAAGGGGCGTAGGAAGTCATCATGTTTGCGTTATTCAAACAGGGCGGTGCAGACACTCTGCACAAGGCGGTTTGAACACCTCAAACAAGGCGGTTTGAACACCTCAAACAAGGCGGTTTGAACACCTCAAACAGGGCGGTTTGAACACCTCAAACAGGGCGGTTCAGGAGAAAGGCGGCGGGGGGACTAGCCCCCCATCCCCCCGGGAACTTTTCCCGCGGGAGAGTTTCCCGACGTGTCGGCAAAACTTCCCGACATGTCGGCA
>JAIRMP010000152.1 GCA_031258615.1 Spirochaetaceae bacterium
GCCTGTAGAAACCGAAAATTACGTTCACCGCATAGGCAGAACCGCCAGGGCAGGCAAAACCGGCAAAGCCATTACCCTGGCCAGTGAACAGGATGTTTATGAGCTCCCTGATATTGAAAAATATATAGGTAAGAAAATACCCGCGCAAATGGCCTCGGAAGAGCTTTATCGTGAAGATAAAAGCGAAGGGATGCGTATCCACACTGACTCTTACGATGACCGGCATACTAATCGCCTGGCAGGGCGCGGTAAGCCCCACCGGGACAGCCGGAATGGTTCAAAACGGGGACAGAGCTTCAAAGAAAACAGCCGCAGCGCTCACAGCAGAAAAAGTCCGCAAAAATATTCCGAAGATGATAACCCCAGACGCAAGAAACCCGGAAATATTCAGGGAAAAAACCGGGAGAGCGCTGAAAACCCCAGATCTGAGGCCAGGCTGAACCTTTCAAAGCTTTCTTTGGAAGAGCGAATGGCCTATTACAAGCAAAAATATGACTCTCCTAAGCAAGAAAAGGCTGAGACGCCAACTCGCTCCGGGAGATCTCAAAAGGGACAGAGCCGGAATTTCAGTCATTCCCGGCAGAAAGAAGGTTCCCGGAAAAAGTCAAGTTCTAAAAGCTCTGTCCCTGCTCAAAGCTCTGTCCCTAAAAAAGACCCCGCTTTTTCCTCAAAACCCCAGGGTCCGGAGCAGAAAAAAGCCGCTCCAAGCGGTATAGTGTCCCGTTTTTTAGGAATATTTAAAAGGAAGTCCTGATCTATGATTACGATAACTGACGTAAGTCTCAAATTTGGAGAGCGTAGCCTCTTTAAGGATGTTAATTTAAAATTTACACCCGGTAATTGTTACGGTATTATTGGCGCCAATGGCGCCGGGAAATCAACCTTTCTGAAGATCCTCTCAGGCGAAATAAAGCACGACCTCGGCTCTGTATCCGTAAGCGCAGGCCAGCGCATCGCGGTTTTGAAGCAGGATCATTTTGCCTTTGAGGAATATACGGTCATGGAAACGGTTATTATGGGGTATCCCAAACTCCACAGAATCATGAAGGAACGGGAAGCCGTATACGCAAAGGAAAATTTCACCGAAAAAGACGGCATGCGGGCGAGTGAGCTGGAAGGGGAATTCGCTGAGCTTGGCGGCTGGGAGGCTGAATCACAGGCAGCCCAGATGCTTGCCGGACTGGGCATTGATGAAACAGAACATAACAAAACCATGGCTGAACTGGATGAAGCGCAAAAAGTTCGTATACTCCTTGCCCAGGCCCTTTTTGGCGCCCCTGATATTCTGCTCCTGGATGAACCGACCAATGGACTTGATCTTGAGTCTATATCCTGGCTTGAAGACTTTCTTATAGATTTCCCCAATACAGTTATTGTCGTGTCCCATGACCGGCACTTCCTCAATACAGTCTGTACCCATATTTGTGATATTGATTTTGGGAAGATAACCCTGTATTCAGGAAACTACGATTTCTGGTACCAGATGAGCCAGATGCTGCAACGGCAGGCACGGGAACAGTTGAAGAAGCGGGAGGAAAAGGCGAAGGAACTGAAGGAATTCATCCAGCGCTTTGCGTCCAACGCGGCCAAGAGCAGGCAGGCGACGAGCCGGAAGAAGGTTTTGGAAAAACTGGACCTTGAAAATATTACTGTTACAAGCCGGAAATTCCCGTTTGTGGGCTTTAAGCCTGAACGCGCCATAGGAAACAATGTGCTGAGAGTCGAAAAACTCCGCGTTTCGATGGACGGAACGGAGGTTTTGCGCGATTTTTCATTCATTGTAAACAAGAATGACAAGATTGCGTTTGCCGGGCCGCGGCATATCGCCAAAACCGCGCTGTTTGATGTGCTTGCCGGCCTTAGAAAGCCCGATTCGGGCGATGTTTACTGGGGACAGACGGTGAGTTTTTCGTACTTTCCAAAAGAAAACGCCTCGGTTTTCAGCGGGACTGAGTCGATTACCGATTGGCTTAGGCAGTATTCGCCCGACCAGGACGACACGTATGTGCGCGGTTTTCTGGGGCGGATGCTGTTTTCAGGCGACGAGGCGCTGAAGCCGGTCAACGTGCTGTCCGGCGGCGAGCGCGTCCGCTGTATGCTTGCCCGCATGATGCTGTCCGGCGCGAACGCGCTGATACTGGACGAGCCGACCAACCATCTGGACCTTGAAGCGATTACCGCGCTGAACGACGGCCTTATCGCGTTTGGCGGCATCATCCTGTTCAACTCGCACGACCACCAATTTCTGGGATCCATCGCAAACCGCGTGATCGAGATAATCCCTGGCGGCATGATAGACCGCGTTTGCCCGTTCGACGACTATCTTGCCGACCCCCATGTAAAAGAACTACGCTCCGCCGCGTACAACGGCAAAACAGCCTGAGGGTTTTAAGCGTACTGACGGCGCGATTCTGCCGTTTTGGAACATCTTAGTCAGGTAAAAAAAACCGCTGCCGCAAGGAGGAAAACGGCAGCGGTTATAATCTTGTGGTATGGTGTGGCGTTTATAATTGTAACAACCAAATTAGCGGAGAGGTTACAGATTTAGCCCGCCCGCCGCAGCGCTTCCGCATCGCCGTTCATGGCTTGAGGCGAAAGTACATAACCCGCTATCTTTCACGCTCGGCGAATGGCAAGGACAATGACTCAGCTACTGGCGTACGTTCGGTGCAGGCTGGACAACCGCTACGCGGTTGTCTCCGGAGTTTGCGGCGCGCTGAGCGCTTGGACAACCGCTTCGCGGTCGTCTCCGCAAACTCCAGGCCGAAGCGTGGGCGTCCGCGGCCACCGACCGACCGACCGTGCCTTGCGGGAAACTTGATTGTCAACTATCATCAGTTTGATGAGTGTTGAATTCACAGGAAAGCGCCGGTTAAATACCACCGCCGTGCGTTTCTTCTTTTTTTTATGTCTGTCTGCCGCAGTGTCAGGAATTTCGGGGTGCAAGGCCATGCCGCCGTCCGACACCGCCGGTGAGCGGCAGACGATGAATCCTGAAACAGCAGGCGTCGAAGCGGCAGATGAAGCGGGCGCAGGAGCAGGCGAGGAAATACCGGCGTCCGAAGAGTATACCGAAGAATCGGAAGAATATTATGATGAATTAAGTTATACGGAGGTTGATCTGCCGAAAGAAACGGGTGATCTGCCGTCAAGCTCTTTTGAGGAGGTGTGGGCATACCTGGGAAGCGGGAATGAGAAAAATTTGAATACGAAGTACGCGATCTCGGATGTGGTACACTTTGCCGCCGAAGTCGACCGATACGGGCATCTGACCGACATTCCGCGTCGCAAGGCGATTACAAGGTTCAAGGGCAGGGTTCATCTTGCCATCGTTTGTAGCAGTGCCGGCCTCACGCATTTTGTCATCCAGGGCGGCAGCGAGGCGCGAAAGCAGCTTGTAGCGGAAATTTTGGCGGCGGTAAAGGACTATGACGGTCTCAACGTAGACATGGAAAATGTACCGGCCCGCGACGCGGAGCATTTTTTATCGTTTTTATCAGAACTGCGCGGGGGTTTGGGCAGAAAGATGCTATCAGTCTGCGTACCTGCCCGTACACGGGCAGGCGGCGTCTACAACTATGCTTCGATAGCGGAACTGTCTGACCGTGTCTTTGTCATGGCGTACGATGAACACTGGTCCGGCAGTTCGCCCGGACCGGTCGCTTCAATGAACTGGTGTAAGTCGGTAGCAGATTACGGTCTTCACGCAATAGGCCAAGAAAAATTAGTGATGGGTATCCCATTTTACGGACGCAGTTGGGGAGATAAGAGTACGTCGCGCGCACTTATCCACAGCACAACGGAATGGCACAAAAAGGAATACGGCGCGCAAAATTTCAGCCGCGTGAACGGGATACCAACTTTTACCTACGAAGTGACGGTTAAGGTTACCGTGTACTACGAGGATGAATACTCGCTGGCGGCCCGTATGCAGATGTACCGCGGCCAGGGCGTCCAAAAAATAGGTTTTTGGCGTCTGGGCCAGGAACCGCCCGGTGTCTGGCAACTGGTAAGCGTAGAAGCCGACTGACCGCCGGCAGCCTGTTTTGCTTGAGTGTTTTTACGGCTTTTTCGTTTAAAAAGCTGTAAAAACACGATTAACCTGATTTTTGCGGCTAAAGCGTCCGTGGTTTGCGAGCTAAAAAATCGCCTGTAGGTTCAGGCTGTCGCGATTCCGTCCGTCCGTCCGTCTTGCATAAAATTTCATTTATGATGTATCTTTATACGTAAGATCGAAAGGATAGGTCATAACGGAGGCGCTATGTTCACAGATGAAATAAGACTCTGTGTAGAAAAACACTACCCAAAAGGGGTGGAACTGCGCCATCATATTCACAAGTACCCTGAACTCTCCGAGCACGAGGTAGAAACGGCCGCCCTTGTAGCCGATACGCTCCGGGGAGCCGGTATTGAGGCGCGGACGGGCATAGGCGGGAACGGGGTACTAGGCGTAGTACGGGGCGGCAGGCCGGGTAAAACCGTGCTGTTGCGGGCAGACATGGACGCGCTGGAACTGGACGAGGCCGCGGATGTCCCGTACAGATCGACAAGGCCGGGGATCATGCACGCCTGCGGACACGACGGGCATACGGCGGGACTGTTGATGGCCGGCATGGTTCTAAACGAGCTGAAAGACAGGCTGCCCGGTACGGTAAAATTGATGTTTCAGCCGGCGGAAGAGACTGTGGGCGGCGCCGAACGTATGATCGAAGCGGGCATACTGGATGACCCTCCTGTGGACGCCGCTTTTGGCTGCCACCTGTGGGGGGGCGGGAAGGAAGGGACCGTGTTGGTAAAGGCAGGGCCCGTAATGGCCGCGCCGGACGAATTCCGTATCAAGATTACGGGGGCCGGCGGGCACGGCGGTATGCCCCACCTCGCCGTGGACACGATAACTTTGGCGGCCCAAGTTATACTCCAGTTTCAAACGATAGTGAGCCGCCGCAAGGATCCGCTGGAACCGGCGGTGCTTTCAGTTTGTACGGTAAAGGGCGGGGATACGTACAACGTGATCCCTGAAACTGTGAATGTGATGGGTACGATAAGAACCTTCACCGAGGAGATGCGCGATTTTATCCCCGGTGAGATGGAAAAGGTACTACGCGGTATTACTTCGGCGGCGGGCGCATCGTATACTTTTGATGTAACAAAACGCTTTCCGCCGCTCGTCAACGATGAGACGGCAACGGCGCTTGCAAGGAAAGCGGCGGAAAAAATAGTTGGGCCGGACAATGTTCATGAGGCGGCAGCCAGCATGGGCGGGGAAGATTTTGCGTGCCTTGCCAAAAAAGTCCCCTCATCGTTCTTTTTTGTCGGCATCGCGCGGGACGGAAAACCGGCCATTCATCACAGCCCGCATTTTCAGTGGGACGACGGGGCGCTCCGTGTGGTTTCCGCCTGTCTCTGTCAGACGGCGGTTGATTTTTTGCACGGATCTTAGGGCGGGTTTACCGCAAAATGATTTTAAAGGGGTGTGTATGAATATAAACAGTATCAAAAAATGTGCCAGCCTGCTCCGCGTGTTTGTTACGTGGGCATACAGTGAGGACAAAATTGTATGATAAATATTAAAAGTTTATGCAAAACGTTTGGCAGCTTGAAAGTTCTGAGTAATATTGATCTTACAGTGGGGGAAGGCGAAAAACTCACGATAATCGGCCCATCCGGTTCGGGAAAAAGTACGCTTATCCGCTGCATCAACGGGCTTGAAGAACCGACTGATGGCATAGTGCTGATCAACAGGGAACAGCTTACCCATAGCAACCGTACATATATCGTGCGAAAATACTGCGCTATGGTGTTTCAGCAGTTCAACCTGTACCCGCACATGACGGTCTTGCAAAACATAACGCTTGCCCCCGTCAAGCTGCAAAAAAAAAGCAGGAAGGAAGCGGAGGAGATCGCGTACGAGTATCTTGATATGGTGGGGTTGCGGGACAAGGCCAAGGTATACCCCGCTACGCTTTCAGGCGGACAGCAGCAGCGGATCGCGATCGCTCGCGCGCTCGCCACACGGCAGAAAATACTGCTTTTTGATGAGCCTACGTCGGCGCTGGACCCTGAAATGGTGCAGGAGGTGCTTGATGTTATGATCCGGCTGTCACAGCAGGATTCGATAACGATGGTGGTTGTAACGCACGAGATGGGCTTTGCCCGACAGGTTGCTGACCGCGTGATCTTTCTTGACAACGGCATGATCGTGGAAGAAGGTCCGCCGGAAGAATTTTTTGAGCATCCCAAAAATGAGAGGACAATAACTTTTTTAAGCAAGATTTTACGTTAAAATTCGCGTGTTACGCGGGTAAATTCTTGCAAGTCAAATTTTAAGGAGAGACAGATGAAAGTAAAAAAGTTGGTTTTGGTTGTAAGCGCCGCGCTGCTGATGGTGGCGGTAACTGCTTGCAAAAAACAGGAAGATGCGTCGGGTACGGCCGCGATCAAGAAGGCGGACGTGTTGAAGGTTGGCGTAAAGGCCGATGTGCCGGGCTTCGGTCTTTTAAACACATCAACGAATCAGTACGAGGGCCTGGAGATTGAGCTTGCCAAGCTGCTTGCCGCCGAAATTCTGGGCAACCCGGGCAAGATCAGGTTTGAGCCGGTAACGGCCAAGACACGCGGGCCTCTGCTGGACAACGGGGAGCTTGACATGATTATCGCTACATTCACGATCACCGAGGAACGGAAGCTCACGTACAATTTTTCAACGCCGTACTATACGGACGCGGTCGGTATGCTTGTAAAAAGATCGTCCGGCATAAACAGCCTTGCCGATCTTGACGGCAAGACTATAGGCGTCGCGCAGTCCGCAACGAGCAGGGAGGCGATAGACGCCGCCGCGAAAGCGATCGGCGTAACGCTCGAATTTGCCGAATTTTCGACATACCCTGAGATAAAAGCGGCGCTCGATTCGGGACGTGTAGACGTGTTTTCCGTCGACAAGTCGATACTTAACGGCTACCTTGACGGTGAATCCGTGATACTTCCCGATGAATTTTCACCGCAGCCCTACGGCGTAACGACAAAGCTGTCGAACAAGGCGCTGGCGGACTATGTTGACGGCTTCATCAAAAAATGGCTGGGTGATGGTACGATAGCGGGCCTGGTAGCTCAGTTCCATCTATAAAAAAACGTATTCCCTGCTGCCGGTGGATGCGCCCGGCGGCAGGCACACGTACCGGGAGATAGCATGGGCGGCCCCTTTGCACTTGCGCGCTGGGCGCGTTTATTTTCTGACATCAATGTTTTCGTTGAAGGTTTTGGCACGACTCTGCTTGTATCGCTGGTCGCCCTTTCTATGGCGCTGGTTGCCGGAATCATCTTTGGAATGTTTTCCATGTCGGGGCTGGGACTACTGAAAGCGGTGTCAAGGGTTTATGTCGAATTTTTTCAAAATACGCCGCTCGTTATACAGGTATTCTTTTTTTACAACGCGCTGCCCTACGCCGGAATCAGGATGGACGTGATCAGCATAGGCATAATAGGCGTGGGCCTGTACCACGGGGCCTACGTCGCGGAGGTTGTGCGCGCCGGTATACTTTCCATTCCCAGGGGACAGAAGGACGCGGCCGCCTCGCAGGGTTTTTCGTACACGCAGGCGATGTGCTACATCATCCTGCCGCAGGCGACAAAGGTGATACTGCCTCCGCTTGTGAACCAGGCGGTAAACCTGATAAAAAACACGTCCGTCCTGGCCCTGATCGCGGGAGGCGACCTGATGTACCGCTCCGATTCGTGGGCGTCCAACGGGAGCCTTAGCTACGGTCCCGCGTACGTGGTAACCGGCGTCCTGTACTTTATCCTTTGCTTCCCGCTGGCGCGCTGGGCGCGGCGTTTCGAGGAAAGGCTGAAAATGAGGGAACACATGACGGTCCCGCAAGAAGCCGCCGAGGAGGGGGCAGGGGAATGAACGCCGGTATACTTACGGACATTTTTACCGTTGACAATGTTCGTTTTTTAGCGATGGGCCTGTGTAACTCGCTGCTCATTTCGCTTGTTACAGTCACGTTAAGCGTTTTATTCGGCTCAATACTCGCGATCTGCCGTAACTATGGAAACAGGGCCGCGCGCGCTGTTTCCGCGGCGTACATAGAGATTTTCCGCAACACGCCGCTGCTCTTGTGGATACTTGTATGTATTTTTATGCTGCACTTCGGTACGTCAATGAGCAGGGGAGCGCTGGCCCTCACGCTGTACACATCTTCCGTAATCGCGGAAATAATGCGCGGCGGCCTCAATTCGATCGCAAAAGGACAGTTCGAGGCGGCGCGTTCCCAGGGTTTTAACTTTTTACAAACCCTGTGGTATATAATCATGCCGCAGTGCTTCCGCCGCGTAGTACCCTCCCTTATGAGTCAGATCATTACCACGATAAAGGACACATCGTTTCTTGCGCAGTTTGCGATCGCCGAATTCTTTTTTAACTCAAAAGTTTTAATGAGTACGCTTCCGCAACGGGTGCACATCACAAGCGCCCACATATTCACCATTTTTATATTTGTAGCGCTTGTTTACTTTGCGATAAATTTTTCACTGTCATGCCTTGTCCGCAGGCTGCATAAAATGAATTCCGGCGCCCGCATATAAGCCGATAAACCCCCTCCCCGGACGGGCGCGCGGCTTTACTGTTTACGCGGGATTTCCGTTCTACCCGTGTGTACTGTGGCGCAGGCCGGGCTGGCTGTCCTGCTGAAGGGATAGAGGGCGGCCAGGCGGGCGGCGGCACAGCCGGCGTCATGCGGGCTTCCGAAAACGCCGAAACAGCTTGCACCTGAACCGGAAAGGCCCGAAAACAATGCTCCATGCCGTTTCAGGTTACGCAAAACGGAACGGTAAACACGGCTTACCGGTTCTGCTTCGAGGAAAACCGGCAAAAAATCGTTGGTAAAACTCCATTCCACCGGATTCTTTGCCAGTTCGTCCAGTAAATCCTTTTTTGAATACATTTTTTGCGGCGGAATTTTCCCCGGCGCGCCGGGTCCGGCCCTTAACCGGTAAGCGTCAAGCAGGGCAAAGGCTTCTTTGGTGCCGCTTTCTATACCCGGATTCACCACGACAATGTTGAGCGGCGGCACATCCACATACTCAGTAAGCTCGCCGCAGCCGCCGACAACGGCGGCGAAACGTTTTCCGCCGGACTCGCGCCCAAATGCCCCCCCGGCGAGACCTGCGAAGAACGGCACATCGCTGCCAAGGTTGGCAGCGATGTGCCGCAGCCTTTCCGTGGAAAGCTCCGCGCCGGACAGAATCGTCATCGCCAAAAGCGCCGCCGCCGCGTCCGAGGAGCCGCCGCCCAAACCGGCTGCCGGTGGAATCCGTTTGTAAATCCTCGCCCGCACGGCGCGGTCAAAACCGGTTTCGTGTTTGAACAGTTTTATCGCCCGGTAAACAAGGTTTTTTTCAGGCGGCAGGCAATCCCCCTCAAGCGGCCTGCGCAAGGACGGCGGTAAGTCCCCTGTCTCAACGTAAACTTCGTCGTTACCGGCCTTTCCCATGCCAAACTCAAAGTCAATCGTATCGCAAAGACTTAACGCGGCGAACAAACTTTCTATGCTGTGAAGTCCGTCCGCGCGGCGTTCCCCAACCCTCAAGTAAAGATTTATCTTGCATGGGGCGTCTATCGTAACCGATGTGATCATGGTATCAGCTTAACGCTTATCGCGTTCATTTATTAGACGCATCGTATATAGTGTGTATAGACAGCCCTTTAAAAACAGCCCGGAATTCGTTATAAATAAAGTAATGAAACAATTTATCGTCATTTTTTGTCTTGTTGCCTGTCCCCTCTCTTTTGCGGACGAAACTCTGCTTGACACGCTGACAAAACCTTCCGAAAAAACCGCCGTGGAAGACGGCGCCGCGGCAGCGGAAACAGAGTCCGTCGGGGAGGCAGTGTCTGGGGAAGAGGATACGGACAGTAACGCCGCCGATCCGGACAACGAGGAGTTTGATGAAAAAGCTTTTTGGGAAAACTACGATGGCCCGGATATAAAAGTAATATATGACGAGCGCAGCGAGATCGATTATGTTATCGTGCAGACAGAAAACGAGTATACGGAGTTTCATTATTTGGATCACATAGGTTACAGCGATCTGATATTTGTGCTAACGGATATGTTAAAGCGAATCACGGGTGAAGGTTATATATACGCGGGCAATATAAATACAAGTTACGATAAAAATGAGGATGTAGCGCTGATCTATAGAATCAACAAAACCGAAAACACCGCTTACGGCATCGTTCAGTTTCCTGATTTTTCGGTTTCTGTCAGCGCAAAAAAAGAAGCCTTACCCGGTTATCCCTTCAATGTGGCAAGTCCAAATCACATGATGGCTCTGGTCTATCAGTTTACCATGGCTCTGGCGGAAGTGGAGCAGCGGCTTGGCCTGAAACAACTGGAATATACAAAAAAGTTTTTCAGGCAGGAATAGCGTCCGTATACTTCACCGGGATAGACACCTAAGACTTTGTACTCTCTGTTTTGCGGTGAGGGCGAGTCTCACGAAGGAGTATGCCGCGAAGCGGCAGTGAATAGAGAGCAGGGACGGGAAGGCTTTACGAGGGGACCGGGCGGGGATTACCTCCAACTATGCCCTGGGTTGACTGCCGCTGCTGTTGTCAGGCTTGTTTAGCTCCTCCAGAAGTTTGTCCACCGGAATTTCCGTTATACGCGCTACCTGTTCTATAGACAACCCTTCTTTCAGCGCGTTCCTTGCATCGTTCAGCTTGCCGCGCCGCTCGCCGCGCTGCTCGCCGCGCCGCTCGCCGCGCTGCTCGCCTCTCTCTAAAAGTACCAGTCCGAATCCTTTCGCTGAATTTCTTAACATTTCATTTACCTCCGTAGTTCTGTATCCCTCTCCAATGTGATTTACAAGGTAGGCAAGTCTTTCCAACAGCGTTACTATGTCTTCTTCGCTGAAACGTCCCCTGTCAGATCCCTGTTCTATCGCTTCTTTTAGTTTAAGACCCAGCGCCTTAAACCCTTCCTCGACCTTGACCTTTTCCTCGTCCGTCTTCGCACGCTTCGCCGCCTTGCGCAATTTAACGATATAGAACGGCAACAGCGGCGTGAACCCCTGCTCCACAAGCTCCTCTACGCTGTGATCCAGCACTTTTACCGTTTTTACCTTAAAGTCGTGCTCGCTGCCGTCCGGAAACTTGAGCCGCACGATCAATTCATCCGGCGTTGCCGCTGACGCTTCCAAGTATATCACGATCATGCGGGGATATGGCAATATGATTACGTCATCCCTTATTTCCTTGTTCTTCATGGCGTGGGCATAGCCATACTCAAATATCCGTATCGCCATGTTTGCGTCGTCCGTGGTCTGCTCCTCGATCACGTAATCCTGCCCGTCGATCGAGAGAATCTCGTCCGGCTGTTGTTTTTTTAGGTGATCGTCTATCTGTTCGGTGTTGAGGCGTTTGACCTCGCTGTCCAGCGGATGATCCGCGCCAAACATGGAGTTGATGAACTGTATCAGCGCCTTGTTGGAAAGGCTTTCGATGATCTTCTTGAAAGAACGGTCAAATATGTCCGTGTCGCCCGGAGATTTAGGCATAAAAACATGGTAAACGGAAACGGATGTTTTTGGGAACAGTGGGCAGGGGAATCATTTGACTGGATTGCTTCGCGCCTACAGGCGCGTTATGTGCAATTGGGCTAAAATTAGTAAAAATATAAAAAATGTGTAAAAATGACACACTTGTCAAAAGAAAAAGAGTTAAGTAAAATATTATTCATGGATAACTTTGTGGAACAAATAGACAGTATAAAAGAATCAATTCTCAAATTTGTACCGGCAAAATATATATATTTATTTGGCTCTTATGCTTATGGAAATCCAACGGAAAAAAGCGATATAGATATTTATATTGTAACGCCTGATAATATAAATAATTTTTCTGATTTGTATACAAAAATAATGGTAGATTTAAGTTATAAAAAGATTTTTTTTATAGATTTACTGCTAAATTCAGAAAGTGCTTTTAATTCTCGAAAAATGAAAAATATATTTGAGAGAACAATTTTTCAAAAAGGAAGAATAATATATGAATATTGAAGATGCAATGGAATGGGTAATAATAGCAGATGATGACTTTGACTCCGCAAAGCTCTTAAATGAGGCAAAACGAAAGCATTATGAAATTATTTGTTACCATTGTGCGCAGGCGGTAGAGAAATATCTAAAAGGATATTTGATTTTTAAAGATATTCTGCCACAAAAAACTCATGACTTACGGTTTTTGAACAATCTTTGTCTCGAGTTAGAAACAGACTTTGAAAATATAATAACAGAATGTGCCTTTCTGAATAAATTCGCCAACGATATACGTTATCCGCATAAATATGAAACAAATGAGGATGATGTGAATTTTTCTATTAGTGCAGTTGAGAAAATTAGAACATTTAAACCAATAAATGATTTAAAAAATATTATCAAAAATAAGGACAATGATACTAAAAAAGATATGTGAAATAGTCCAACTGCACATAACAGGTCTGTATACGCTCCGGGGCTAAAGCCCCTCGGGGTTCCGTGTGGCTAGGTCATTCCGCGCCCCAGCGAAGCTGGGGAACGCGCGCCAACTTCGCGGGCGTTCATTCCCACGCCACACTCCACCCACAGTTTGGCGGCCCGGATAAGCAAAACCTACGGTTTTGCTTATCCGGGCCACCAAACCGTCGCATACAGCCGGAACGGTCGAGGGTCATTGCAAGGTGCGCGGCCAGCCTGACAAATTCGCTCTAAGCGCCGCCGATTGACAAAAAAATTCTGCCGCGATAAACTGTCTTCGATACCTGAGGGAAGAGGCACAACGGGAACAACCGCGGCGCGGTTGTTCCCGTTGTGACGGAGTTTGCACAAACTCCGGGGTGGAAAACCCCCGCTATAGCGTAACTGTGATTGGGCAAACGCCCATAAGTCAGGGCTATTTGGGTAGATGATGGGGCGGCTTCCGCTTTGCCCCGTAACGAATCCTTGTTTGCTCAACGCGAAGCGTTGAGCCGGTGCGCATTAAACCGGAGGTTTTCATGTTTGCGACAGCCGCGTGGCGGCTTTTTACCAAACTATATTTTCTTACCCTAAATAGACTGGGAGTTTGTAACGCAAACTCATACGGCAAGCCCTTAACTATTAACCCGACATACCAGCAGCCTGCAAGGACGACTCGCGTCAGCCGCCTACCGTCATTGCGAGGCGCGCAGCGCCGAAGCAATCCAGAGGGGAAATCATTTGACTGGATTGCTTCGTACCCTACGGGTACTCGCAATGACAAGACCCTGACGGGTACTCGCAATGACAAGACCCTGACGGGCGCTCGCAATGACGGCGCTTTGCCGTGCGCCCCGCAAAGCCAGCCTGCAAGGACGACTAGCGTCAGCCGCCTACCGGCAGCTTCACTATTCACTCGACTACAAGTCCGCCCGGCAGAGACTCGCAACCGCCCGTCGAGCAGGGTGGAGTTTGCCAAAGCAGGCGCGCAGCGCTGCGACGCAAACTCCTATAGCAAGCGCGGAGCGCTTGCTACCCCCCCCCCCCCCCCAGCAGTAGATTACACCGTTTCACAAACAATACACAAATCCGTCAAAAACGCCGTAGAACAGCCGTTTTACGGCCAAAACAGATACATTTTTATAGTTTATCTCTTAAAGAACAGGGACAAACCCAAAATTTCGCGGCACACGTTTGCAAAAACAGGCGCACGTAAACTACCGCAGGCTTTTTTTATTAGTAAACCGGAGGAATCATGAAATATGGAAGCAAAAAGCTATTTACTGCCCTGGGCTGTCTGGCGGCACTGGCGGCGGCAAAAGTTGAAGCTCAGACGGGAACCCTGGCTCAGGCCGAAGCGCAAGCTCAGACTGTAGAGGAATCAATCGGTAATGAGCAATTAGAAACTGGCAGCGAAGTAACTGTCGCGGTAGGGGCGGTAGAAGCCGGCGGGGAAGCAACCGCCGACAAAAGCGGGCAAGAAACCGCCCCCGAACCGGGAACCCCACCCGAAGTGTCAGGAAATGCGGGGATGGTAACGCCGGACAAAGCTGAACCGGCGTCAGGCAACGGCGCTATAGGGCGGGCAGCCCCTGCCGGCAAGCTGTTTACTGTGGGCGCCGGCGTCGAAGCGAACAACAACAACCCGAATGGGGCGGCCTTTGGCGGAGTGATAGGCGCGGACTTCAGACCCTTCCGGTTCTTCACTGTGGGGCTGAAAGGGGGCTTTAGCAGCAACTTTGGAAAATCGAACACTGTGGAGGCGGCGGCGACGGCGGCATTCGTGCTGAGGGCCTGGAGACTGGATTTCATTGTGAGGGGCGCGGCAGGGGTGGGCTACGTCATCACCTATGAAAATAGTGAAGCGGCGTTTTTGTACGAGGGCGGCCTTGGGGTGCGCATCCGGATGAAAGGTTTTTATACCGAACCCTACGTCCGCTTGGGCTCGCCCTTTCTGTGGGGAGCGGGGGTGATGTTTGGAAAAAGTTTCCGGCTTGTTTCGGAGTAAACCAATTTTATCCTTAAATAGGGTTAGTTACCCGCCATTTGAGGACGGGGTTATTTATTGATTTTTTGGAGAAAGAAAATGAAATTAGTTGAAAAGTTTGAAAAAATTGCGGCGGCGGGTATTTGCGCGCTGGTACTGTTTAGCGCTTGCTTATTGGCGGTATGCGAGAATCTTACTTATAAAGAGCTCAGCGATGCGCCGGACGCCAGGAGCGGCAATGACGGCAACGGCAATAATGATGACGATGATTATATTCCGGTAGAGAGCGTTTCGCTACCCAAAACCCTTGTGCTCACTGTTGGGGACGAGGATGATTTAACCGCGACAATTACGCCTGCCGAGGCGAGCAACACAAATATAGTGTGGTGGATGTCGAGCGACCCCCGCGTGGTAAGCGTGGAGGACGGGCATCTGGTAACAAGCCGCTGGGGGAAGGCGACAATCAGGGTAAAGACCGAGGACGGCGGCAGGACGGCGGACTGTCTTGTAACGGTGGAACCGGGCCCCGGCCTGTACGTGGGAAACAACGCCGAGCCGGTGGAAGACGATAGTTTTAACGATGGCGAGGTTGTGAACGGGGACTTTTCCGCAGACAAGGCGCTTACTTATTTAAAAACAGGGGGCCACGCGGTTGCGGGGACGACATACACAATAGTGATTGACAAAGACGAAGAGCTTGCGGCGGCGCAGTCACTGAACCATGGCGGTACCAGCCTTAAATTTCAAGGGGTAACCATAGTGTTGAAAGGGTATAGGAACGAAAAGAAGGTAACGTATACCGGCACGGCAAGCTCGTCCATGTTTACATTGGGATACACAGGTGCGGCGGCAGCTCCGACAACGCTGGTTCTTGACCGGAATATAAGGCTGGTCGGCGGGGAGAATGCTACAGTTCCTGTTATTTCCCTTACAGCCAATGGGTACGCCGCTCTTGTCGTGAACGAGGGAGCGGTAATTCAGGCAAAGGGCAGTCTCACCAACTATAATACCGGGTCGGCAGTAACTATCGGTACAGCTACGTCTCTTACGATGACAGGCGGCCTCATTACCGGCACGGACAGTTTTGAAAACGTTTGCGGCGGCATATACGTCAATGGCGGCGCCTTTGAAATGTCCGGCGGCGTAATCGAAAATTTTGTAATGGAATCCCCCAACGCCTATGTGCGGGGCGCCGTTTTTATTACTAATGCTGCCGGAAAATTCATAATGTCAGGCGGGACAATCAGAAACAATAAAGTTACTTCAGAAGTAAACAACGCTACTTATTATGGCGCCGGGGGCGGCGTGTATATGACTAACGGAACCTTTACCATGAGCGGGACCGCCGTCATTGAGAACAACGAGGCAAACACAGTGGGGGCGGGCGTTTGCGCGGAAACATCCGCGACTTTCAATATGGAGGGAGGCGAAATCAGGGGCAACCGCGTTACGGGGACCCACACGGTGGTTAGCGCCCAGACCGCTCGTTATTTTAGGCACGCTTGCGGAGTCGCTATAGTGGGGAGTTCCGCTAAATTTTATAAAACGGGCGGCGTCATCTATGGGGTAAACGAAGGTGAAAATTCAAACTGTTATGAAGCGGGGCCAGGCAAGTCTATCACTTTCAACAGTACCGAATTTCCCCCGCTCGCGGTTTCCTATTCCAACATTGCGATGACAACAAATAACGATACAAATAAACCAAGCAAATGGAGGACGGAAACGGCTGACGAGTCGGTCGATCTGGATTATTCAATAGATGCTAACTGGACAAAGTTGCAATGATTTTGATTTTTTAGGCGGGCAGCCGCCGAGTTTTGGCATCCATGATCCTCAGTAGAGGACGGGCGCTAAAAACAAATATTTTTAGGAGGCATCCTCATGCAAAGAATTAGAAAAGGGCTTTTTTCCAACGGAAAACTGCCCGGCGTTTTGGCCTTATACCTTGTCATGGGTATAACATTGTTCACCGGCTGCGAAAATCCAATCGCGCAGTCCGATCTTCCGGGAGTTGTGGGTAATCTGAATTCGATTGGCCCGCAGCTCATCATCCCAATAACAACGGTGGCCGATCTTATCGCTGTCAACAATGATTTGAGCGGCGACTACCGGCTTGACGCGGATTTAACCGTTGGCAGCTCGGCTACATGGATTCCGATAGGGACCTCGGCAGACCCCTTTACCGGCAGCTTTGACGGGAACGGCCATACCATCGCGGTAGACAGCTTTGATACTACCGGTGATCGCGTCGGCATCTTCGCGCAGACCAGCAACGCGGTGCTCCACGACCTAACCATAACGGGTGTAACGGCGTCTATTGGAACCAGTTCAGCGCAGTATGTCGGCATCCTTGCAGGCTATGCACAAAACACGGTTTTCCAGAACATCACGGTAAACAACACGCTCGATGTTTCGTATAGCAGCGGCGCCGCAGACAACTTTTACGTAGGCGGCGTCGCGGGTTATGCGGCAGATTCTACATTCGATAGTATCTCAACGGACGGTTCTATCGTGGCTGCGGCCGAGATGCCTTACGATTACGAAGTTGTCAATGACTTTAGCGTTGGCAGCGTCGTAGGCCGCGCCGATGGCGGGGCAATCACAAGTGCACGTTCCAATACTGCTATTACCGCACGAGGTACGCAGATTGCGAGTTTTGCCGGCGGTATTGTAGGCCGCGGCGCAAGCCGTCTTACTATAAAAAGCGGCATAGGGACAGGCTCGGTAACAAGCAACGGCGGGTACTCCGCCACATCAGCGGGCGGAATAGCCGGTTATGTAACGGAAACAACGATAAAGGGCAGTCACACCACAGCCGGCAACATTACCGCTACCGCCCCCACAGGCACAGGTCCGTACGATTTCTACCAGGCCTATGCGGGCGGTTTGGTCGGGTATTCCGGCAATTCCAGCGAGATCGGGCTTTCTTCATCAACAGGACAGACCGTAACTGCGAACAATGCGGCCTATCCGTATGCGGGCGGATTGATAGCGTACAACTACGGGTTTAATAACTTCGTAGACCCGCCGGGCAACGGCAGCAAAGTCATAGAGTCTTACTCAACGAACATGGTGTACGCTACAGCAACCGACGGGGGTCTCCCCTATGCCGGCGGGCTTGCCGGCTACAGTTCCGTAATAGGCAGCATCATCCAGAACAGCTACGCTACAGGCGATGTGTCGGCGGAAACCGAGGGCGAGTATTCCTGGGCCGGCGGCCTTATAGGGTCAAACGCTCAGAACTCGGTGGTTTCAAAATGCTACGCCACTGGAAATGTAACCGTTATAGCGGGAACGCTGCCATTGCCCTATACACCCCAGCCGGGGGCACAGCCGGGAGCGGCCGGCGGCGGCATCGCGGGGACGAATTACTTCACGAACACCACCCTTGCAGGGGAAACGTTGATTGAGTATTGCGCCGCGTTAAATTCGCTGATACAGGGTAAGTCAGCAACAGGTACCTACCTGCTGCACCGCGTGACAGGCGATCTGGGAATTACAGATTCTACTTATAATGCCATACCGGGAAGCCTAGACACCAATGTTGCGAATACCAACATGAATATAGATCCCCCTATAACCATTGTATCCGGACTGAACACTGTTGACGGCCTGGGCGTATATTCTCCGCCTCCAGACGAGACGCTTTATATTACTATATTGGGCTGGAATTTTAACACTGTTTGGGTAATGAATGGAACAACATACCCGACTCTACAGCGCAACCCGTAAGTGACGAGGGGCAGAGGGTGGGGAGGCGTCCTTTGCCCCTTTTTTGGAGGCTAAACAATGAAAAGATCCAATAAAAAAATATCATTCCTTGCCGCTCTTTCCGCCATGCTGATCGTTCTGCTATACGGCTGCCTAAATCCGGCCGACAACAGTCTATTAGGGGAGGAATCGGATCGGGAGACGCTTGAACTTTTAAACTCTTTCGATTTTGAGCCGGCCCCGCTCATTGTAGGCACGCCGGTTGTAGGACCCGGGCAGGACGCCGGCAGATTCTATGTTCCCGAAAACGAAAACGCGCAAATCGTCTATACGCTGGTGAGCGGGGAAGGCGCGATAGACAACGGGCGCTTCGCGGTGGCCGGGGACACGCTTAAAATAGGCGGCGAGGCCCTCGACTGGGGAGAATGTTACATCCGCGTGATGGCGATGGACAAGAATAAAAATACCGCGGAAAAGACATTCACCCTGGGGGCCACCCTCACACCGGCTAGGGTAGCAAGAGCTCCCGTCCTCATTCCAAATTTTATCGGAGAAACACCTGCCGGCGAGAACAAACTAACGGTGGAATGGTACGCGACTATCGGCGCGGATAGCTACGAGGTATGGATTTCGACAACGGATAATGTTGCCGAGGCTACGTTGCAGGGCGAGTACGCCGATCCGGTAACAAGCGCCGAATTTGACACCTTTCCGGGTGAGTCTGACAAACTGCCTAACAGTACGCGGTACTGGGTGTGGGTCAGGGCGGAGAACGGTTGGGGCTACTCTGATTACAGCCCGGTTGCGACAAGAAAAACCTTTGACCCAGTCGACCCGTGGTGGTATGAGGGTGTTGAGTCTTTTGGGTTTTTGGGTATGGACGGCTACAGGATAACCCCGACCAGGTTAACCTATTTTACCGGTATTGGCGGCCTTGCGGGTTATACCTCCGATATACTGCACCATGAAGTTTTCGACCAAGAAGATGTTGACAGTCTCATGTCTTGGAGCAAAGGCGGCGAAGACCTGAGCGGTTTGCCCGGCGGCGTCTTCATCATTAAGCTCGATGAGGCGAAGATGAGTAACAAGGGAGGAAACTACCTTTATTATGCGGTGTACTATTGGGGCAGAGGCTATATAGCCGGAGAGTATATACGTTCATACATCATCAACCCCTGGGCGGGAGCGTGCGAACAGGCAACCTATGCCCAAGCGCTCGAAACATTTACCATTGAAAACTTCGAAAGGTTTAACGCAAATGTCGCGGCCCCATATACCAGGGTCATGGAAGACTAACCCCGCAACGGCGCCCAGCGCGCAGAGGCTGGCAACCGGGTTCTACCCCGAAGCCACACGAACACAATGAAACCAGCTTTCGTTCGTGTGGTTTTTTATGGAAGTGAAAAAGAATATAAGGAGATTAAAATGAAAACCGGTAAGCGCCGCTTCGCTGCGGCTCTGCTCATTACTGTTTGCTATTTGTTGATTGCCTGCGAGCAGCGTCCGCCCGAAAGCGAAGACGGCCCGCTCGCAACATTCACGCCCCCCTCCCCCCCGCCGCTGCCTACAAGCGATCCCGTTTCAATCACGAGCGAGGACGCTCTGAA
>JAIRMP010000205.1 GCA_031258615.1 Spirochaetaceae bacterium
ATCCGCGAATTTACCGATGCGGCGGAGGAACTCGATATTACAAAAGAGATAACGTCAATTCTGACCATGCCCTACATCACCGCAGACGGCGACAGCATCTATGTCGCCGACCTCGTGGACGAGGATTTTTCGGGAACCCCGGACGAAATCGCCGAACTCAAACGCCGCCTCGCCTCATGGGAAATCTACGAAGGGCAGGCCGTTTCCCCTGACACAAGCGCCACCCAGATTGTTGTTTCGCTTAATGCGGTTACATCGGAGGCGATGAGCCCGGAAGTACAGGAAGGAATCCGGCAGTTACGCGGCTTGGCGCAGGAGATGTTTACCGGTTTCGCAAAGGTCTATGTTACAGGCGACCTCATTGTAACACAGACAATGGACGAAGCGATGAACACGGATTTGGGCGTGCTTATCCCGCTGGTCATTTTGGTGATACTCGTGGTGCTGTTTCTTTCGTTCAGGCATTTTACCTACATTGCCCTGCCGCTGCTCACCGTTATTCTGTCGGTGATTTGGACTATCGGAGCGATGCCGCTTTTCGGCGTAAAACTTTCCGTCACTTCAATAATAATGCCCATCATTCTGATTGCGGTGGGAAGCGCCTATGGTATTCACGTTGTTTCACACTACATCGACGAAACGAAACATAAAATTCTTACCCGCGTACCGTTTTCAAGCGGCGAACACCGCGCCCTGGTGTTTGAAGCCCTGCGGAAAGTAATAAAACCCGTGTTGCTTGCCGCGCTTACCACGATGGCGGGTTTTATATCGTTTGTGTTCACCATCCTCAAGTCAATGCAATCCTTTGGTATTTTCTCCTGCATTGGCGTTGGGGCGGCGATGGTCATATCCCTAACCCTCATTCCCGCCCTGTTTATCATCCGGGGTCCGCGTGTTTTCAAGCAGAAAAAAACAGCGGGCGAGTCCCGTTTTGGCGGCGCGCTTGCGAATGTTTTAATGGCCATAACGCGGCAAAAGGCGGCGGTCATTACGGTTACGATTCTTGCTGTTGCCGTGTCGCTTTACGGATTTGGCAAACTCGTTATCGACAACGCTATGGTTGAGTTTTTCCGCCCGGACACGGACATTTACCAGAGCGACGCCTTTATCCGCAAATATTTTGGCGGCACGTCTCAAATCACCGTTGCCGTCGAAGCTAATTCAACGGAGGAATTGCTGCATCCCCGTGTACTTGCCGCGGTGGACAATCTGAATACTTACCTGACTGAACGGGTGCCGCTGGTCAACAAGGTTTCCGGTTTTACCGACATGGTAAAACGTATGAACCAGATGTTCAACGTAGACGAGTCGCCGCAAGCCGTCCGCGCTTCGATGTGGACTAACACAGATGAAAGTGAAACCTTTGGCTTTGACGATTTCGGCTTTGATGATGTTATCAATGAGGGGGAAGTCGCGGCAATTTCCATTGCCGACCCCACGCTCCAGCCGCCGTCGCCCGCAAGCGGGCTTGGGGCGTCTTCCGCTTCCCCCTCTGCGGGGGACACCCCCGCAACGCCCCCGGCATTGGCTGACACCAACATCACCTTTGCCATGCTGGAACGCGCTATGGGGCAAAACTCCACCACATCCGCACGGGATATGGTGCGCGAACTCCAACGGCAGACAAATTACGAGGGACGCGCCTATTACGAAATCCCCGCCGACCCGGCGCGTTACGGAAAGCAGAATGAGGAAGAACTGACCCGGTTAATTTCAAACTATCTTGTACTGGTCGGTGATGATTCTGACGACGGTTACGCAAATGACCCGCTGGAGCCTACCGCCGTCCGCAGCGTTATACAGGTGAACTCAAAATGGTGGGCGGACAGCAAAACAGTCATAGCGGAGGTGAACAACTATATTGCCGCAAATTTCCCCGACAACGTGCGGGTAACGATCGGCGGCGGTACGGCGCTTATCGGAGCAATTACCGATACAGTTACAACGAGTCAGATTGTTTCCATTTTTGTTTCAATTCTGATTGTGTTTGTCATTCTGGCCGTGGCGAACAAATCTATCGCGGCGGGTATTCTCGGCGCGGTCCCGCTGTCCATTGCGATTGTGTGCAATTTTGGCATCATGGGCTTCTTGGGCATTACGCTCAATATGGGAACGGCGCTCGTTGCCAGCCTCGCCGTGGGTATCGGCATTGATTACACCATCCACGTCATGGAGTTTTTCAAACTGGAATACCGGCGCGGCGGAACTACCGATAGCAACGAATTTTTACGTCGGACATTCAGCGGATGCGGCAAGGCCATACTGATTAACGCCGTTTCTGTCGGCGCGGGATTTGCCGTGCTTGCGCTGTCCAATTTCCGCATGATTACCCACCTGGGCGGCCTCATCGCGTCCAGTATGTTCATCACCGCAATCGTGAGCCTTACCCTCATGCCGGTATTGATCATGCTATTCAAACCACGGTTTATTTTCGGGAAATCCAGCCATCAGGCTGAATAATTTTTATACAGGAGTTTTTAGATGAAAAGAATTGTATTGTTTGTCGCAACGCTGATGGCGGTTGCTTTTTCGGTGAACGCGCAGGATGCCGCTTCTATCATAGAGCAAGCGAGAAACCGGGATAACGCGGCCACCATGTCCAGCCGCTCGCGCATGGTCATCACCGCAAAGAACGGTTCCACCACAGAACGGGTTATGGACCAATACTCGAAGGACGATGCAAATGGCAATGACCGCTCCGTGATGGTATTCCAGAGTCCGGCAACCGTGAAAGGGACGCGATTCCTCATGATAGACAACGCTTCAGGTGATACCGACCAGTGGATTTTTCTCCCCTCTCTGGGTAAAGTCAGGCGCATAGCCTCCTCCGAAAGCGGCGGCAGTTTCATGGGATCGGACTTTTCCTACGACGATATGTCCATGATGAGCCGCGA
>JAIRMP010000164.1 GCA_031258615.1 Spirochaetaceae bacterium
ACTCACAAAATAATACTATGTTATGACAATAGAATATTTTCAGAATATGCCGAAGTATTAACGAGATCAAAATTTGATTTTGACTATGATTTAGTAAATAATTTTTTAGAATTTGTAAGAAACAATGGTGAATATATAATGCTGGAACCGCAAGACATACAATTTGATGATGAAGATGATAAAATATTTTATGATGTATTTAAAAGTAGTGATGCCGAATATATTATAACAGGAAATAAAAAACATTATCCGCAAGAAGAAAATATAATAAGTCCAAAAGAATATAAGGAATTAAAAACGTAGTAGCAGTACGGGGCACAGCGCATAACAGGACTGTATGCGCTGTGCCCGCAGTAGCGGGCTTGGGCGCCTTGGCTCCTTCGTACCGCGTGTGGGTTGCGGTACATTTTGCCAGCCCTGGTCTTGCTACGCAAGCCCTTATCCATGCCGCCAAACCCTCGCATACAGCCGCTGCACTGCAAAATTCCCGGGCGGCAACGAACTGCCGGCGCGGGCCGGACCTGCTGAACAGGAGCGGCAAATCCTGCGCGTCATACTGTTTTTAAGCCAGTTCTATCGCCGCGTAACCTACGAAGGCGTCCGCCGCGCCGCCGCGGTCGTCCTGGATGTCCGCGCTTGTTGTGTAGGCGAGCAGGCGGGACGCCGTAGGGGAATGGCGGGCTTCGGCGGCAAAGCCCATCGCGCAGAGAACCGCGCCCGCGGAGCAGGCGGAATGTTCCGTCAACGCGCGTTCAAGGACGGCGTCCGCGTCACCCGAAAGAACCGCCTCAATGAAGCGTCTGTCGTTCACCGTTTTTACCCAGTCAAGCGCCGCTTTTCCGCGCCCTTTGGGGCAGAAACCGTAGGCCGGGCCGTAGTGAGTCAGGTCGGTGGAGCCGGCGAGCGCGGCGCGGCGGCCAAGCTCGGACGCCGCGCGGCAGATCAGAGCGCCCGCCTCGACGGCGCGGATGTCGGCCCCCAGCCGGAGCCACAGGAGGCTTGCGCCGGGGAAAAAGCGGTGCACCGCCGGTAAAAGCACTTCGACAGTGTTGTCGGTATAGTTGTCGGAGCCGCAGCTTATTCCCGCCCGTAAAAACTTATCCTTCACGAGGGAGCGCAGTTCACTGTCAATTGGAAGCTCACCCAGCGGGGTACAAGCGGCGTCCTCCTCGGCAAACAGGGCGGGATGTCCCGGAGGAAGATGTCCGCCTGAGACAACAACTATGTCCGCGTCCTCTCTGAGCGCTGCAAGCGCACTGCCGGCAACCCTGCCGGAAAAGAACCAGCCCGCATGCGGGGCTATCACGGCCTGCGCGCTGCCGCGCCTGGCGGCGGCAAAGTCGCCCAGATACCCTTCTACCGCCTCCGCGGAGCGGGGATACCATCCTGCCGGCAATTTCATTTTTCGTACCACAGTTTCCTCACTTTCCGCTTAATATTACAGGAAAAAATGCCTAGAATCAAAGTATGTGGCAAAATGTCAAATCGGGGATAGCCTTTTTTTGCATACTCATATATATAGCCGTGGCGGCCTTCGCGGGCGTAAAGGTCTACGAGGCTGTAAATGAACAACGTTTTACGGCGCGGGAGGAATTCGCCGATTTGACGGATTTGGCGTCCCGCGCCGGGGCGCTGGGCCTGTTTACAGACGAGTACATCGAGGACTTAAAGACACAGCTTGATATGTCAGAGGCGCTGGACGCGCTGATAATCTACGGGCCTGATGACAACAAGTTCGCGTTTGAAAAGAGGGCGGGCCTGATTTCGTACAGGGACAATTATCCCGATTTCAACAGAAAGGCAAGGCTGTACCGCGCTCCGCAGAGCGCGCCGGTGCGGACGGAAGGCAGCCTGAACGTAAGCATAAGCGCGATTTCCCCGTTGATAGACTTCAACACGCTGCTGTCCATCCTGCGTTCGTCCCTGCTCGCGGTGCTGGCGGCGGTGAGCGTCGCGTTCGTTACGCTGATCGCCGATGTATACGTTGCGCCTGCCGGCGGGTTTGCGAAAACCGGCAAGCCTGACACCGTTGGGGACGCTGACTATGCGCTGTCCGCTGACGAGGAGGAGACACTGCTTGCCGATCAGTTGGCTGCTGACTATCACGAGTTGGCCGCTGACAACGAGTTGACCGCCGCTGACGAGGAGATGCCGCCTGTCGATGAGATGGCTGCTGACGAGTTGGCCGTTGCTGGCGAGGAGTTGCTGCCTATCGATGAGTTTGCCGCTGACGAGTTGGCCGCTGCTGACGAGGACTTGCTGCCTGCCGATGAGATGGCTGCTGCTGACGAGGAGTTGCTGCCTGTCGATGAGATGGCTGCTGACGAGTTGGCCGTTGCCGGCGAGGAGTTGCTGCCTGCCGATGAGTTGGCCGCTGACGAGTTGGCCGCTGCTGACGAGGAGTTGCTGCCTGCCGATGAGATGGCCGCTGACGAGTTGGCCGCCGCTGACGAGGAGTTGACCGCAGACTATGACGAGGCGACGCCTACTGCCGGCTGGAATTCTGACGGAAAAAAGGAAACCGCCGGTCTAGGATTGCTTGCGGCGGCGAGCGCCATGTACGATGCGGATGCTTTTGGCGGTATGGGAGAGGACCTGGAATTTTCGGACATTCTTCAGAACGAATTAAGTATGGCGGATGCGAACGGCAGGGACCTCGTTCTGTTAAACATTGAATGGACTACGCCCGGACTATCCTGCAAACCACTTATAAAACAGGCGGCCTCGCTTTTTGCAGAGGGCAGCCGTTTTTTTGAAAAGGACGGACAGGACGGCCTCTATATAATTGTTCCGGACTGTAGTTTGGATGAGGCTTTTGCCAAGGTCAAAGAATTTCACAAGTATGCCCGTGAGAAAAAACCGCCTGAAGTGTATGCCGAACTCCTTATAGGCATGACGGCTCGTTCGCTGCGAAACGTTGGCGCGATCAATTTTTTGAACGAGGCGGAACACGCCCTTGAAAAGGCCCGTCTTGACAGCGCCCTCCCCATAGTGGCCTTCAAGGTTGATCTGCAAAAGTATAACGAGTACACCAAACGTTCTGTTGCAGGTTAAAAGCTCCACACGCTTCCGCGGTATGACCTGTGATCCTGTTTTGTGTTAATACAACATCAAACAACAAATACATAGCGCCAGCAGGCGCTTTTTCGTTCATTTGGCGGGGCTGGGGTTCTCTTCTCGATAAGCGCGGTAAGGCTGCCGCCGCAAAATACGGCGTTCAGGTCCCCGTCCCGCGCTGCGCTGTCTTCGTCCCGGAGGATGGCGTCTAAAGGCTTACCATGACGCATAGCGGCGGCTGTCTTTTCGTCAACATAGCGGACAGGTATGGAGAGGGAAGCAAATACGGCCTCATCTATAGGGTGCAACGCGCCGCGTATATCGTCAGGATTCGGATTCTGCCAGTCTTCCAGGTTGAGCGCGTCCTTCAGTTTTAACTGCCCTGACTCGGTGCGGGTAAGGGCGGCAAGGTGAGCGCAGGAACCGGCCGCAATCGCTATATCGCGGACCAACGCGCGGATATATGTGCCGGAGGAACATAGAACACCGATATTCGCGAGGGGCGGCTCGTAGCTTCGTAGCGTCAGTTCATAAATGGTAACGGGGCGGGGCGGCATATCTACCGGGATGCCGTTGCGGGCAAACTCGTAGGCGCGTTTACCGTCCAGGTGTATTGCGGAAAAGACGGGCGGTTTCTGCATTATAGTCCCCTGGAAGCGCTGCATGACCGTCTCCAAAGCCTTTTTTGGCGGGGGCGTCGACTCGGCAACCACAGCACCTTCCCTGTCCAGCGTGTCCGTTTCGATGCCGAAGCGGACAAGCGCCTGGTAACGTTTGTTGCAGCCTGTAAAAAAAGAGCTAAGTTTAAGCGCCCTGCCCACGAGGACAACGAGGAGGCCGTCCGCAAATTTGTCAAGCGTACCGGTATGCCCCACCTTTCCCGATGCCAGAACCCTTTTTACAGGGGCCAGAGCCCTGAAAGAAGTGATCCCCGGAATCTTGTTCAGTAAAAGGATAGCGTCAGGCAAGCTAGAGCTTGAGCGTATCACCGCCGTCAGGCCATAAAACGTCAATAATTCTGTCGACCGTACCGTTCAAAAGCGTTTCGTTAATATAAGCAGGATCGTCTATTTTGGCCTTTAGCTCGGTAATGCGGTCCGTGCGTATATCCGGCGCCGCGGAAACAAGTTCTATCGCATTTAGCCAGTCAGCTTTTTTCAATGCTTCCTTTGAAATACTAACCGTAACATCAGGTTTGGTAATTTTACCCGCCGTAGTGACTCTTCCACCATCATTGAGGGGTCGAGCTTGTTCTATTGGACCTGTCCTTCCGATTGTCATACTAAAATCCTACCTACATCAATTATCGGCAAAAACCAACAAATATTAAATAAAAATAAGGGTAAAACCCCAAAACTCCCGCCATTATCAACGCCAAAAGCTCAGTTTGATCGCCTGAAACACCACAATACAACCTAAACGGCCCCGCTGTTCCCGCCACACCGGGAGCAGGCCGAAACAAAAACGGAGAACTCGCCTTTTTGTTCCTGGCGCTGCTGCAAGGTACGCAAAACATCCGATACGGAGCCCCTGAGGTATTCCTCGTGGAGCTTGGTCATCTCACGGCCAATGCAGATATAGCGATCACTATCAAATTCGGCTAAATCCGACAAAAGTTTTAGAATACGAAACGGCGATTCATACAGAACGAAAGCGGCGCCGCCATTCAAAAGCTCTTTTAAGCGGGAACGGCGTTTGCCGGCTTTTGGTGACAAAAAGCCGGCAAAAACAAGCGTCTTTTCGGCGGCGCCGGCCACACTGACAAGGCCGGCAAATGCCGAAGGACCCGGTATCGGGACAACACTGTGTCCCGCCTCAGACGCAAGGCGCACGAGAACCGCTCCCGGATCGCTTAACACCGGGGTACCGGCATCGGTCAAATAGGCTATATCGAGCCCGCCATCCAGATACCCGGTAAGTCGTGTTGCAGCCTGAAATTCGTTGGCTGCCCTACACGAAACCAGCTTAACCCTTATACCAAAATGAGTCAATAGTTTCAGAGTACGCCTTGAATCTTCGCACGCTACGAGCGAAACAGATTTGAGCACATCCAGCGCCCTGAGACTTATATCCTGCAAGTTACCTATCGGGCTTGCAACAATGAACAAGGTAGCCACGGTTGATTAAGCCTGAGTTTAGCCCATGCAGGCAAAGAATTCAAGTGACCGCGGGGCGGGGCTTGTCGAGCCTCTTCGCATGGATTGCTTCGCGCCCGGCGGCTTGCCGCTGTGAGTCGCGCCAGTGGCGCGGCGCACACGCGGGTCGAGGGTGCGCCGGCAGGCGGGCTGGATTGCTTCGCGCCCTGGCGGGCCCTCGCAATGACGGTAGCCTCACTCCTCATTCCTCACTATTCGCCCGCCTTACCGGTCGCTCGCAAGGACGATTCGTAACCCGTTATCTTTCACGCTCAGCGGCTCGCAAGGACGACTCCTAAGCCATTGGCGTACGTTCGGTGCAGGCTGGCCTGCCTAGTGGCGGAATGAGATGTCTATGGTCATAGCTATGGTTGGGTAGCTGTTGGGAAGGACGCCCAACTCCTTTGAGTAAAGCGCGAGATCGATGTTCATAAACGTAAAATCTATACCTATGCCGCCGGAAGGCTGCATACCGAGAAAACCGCCACGAATGGAAAAGACCTCCAGCATCCTGACCTCAACGCCAGCCGAGATGTTGAGGAGCGGATCGCGCGGGGTTTCGGCCATATTTTCCAGCAGACCCACATAGTCAACGCTCAGCGTAATATCGCTGAAATAGTAATGCCAGAACGGCGATGTTATACGCCACGAAATTCCGGCGCTTGCGCGGGGCGTTACAGGCACAGCGCCCTGGGCAATCATCTGTTGATCGGCAACCTTCGACGCTCTGCTGTACCTGGTAACCAGTACGGGCGCAAACGGATCGTACACGGCCACGCCAAACGACAGTGATTCAAGGAGAGTCCAGCGTAAACCAACATCAAAACCGGAACCAAACTGAATTTCAAACGGCATTTCCACCAGGTTGTTTATTAAGTATTTTATTTCATGTAGGTATGTGGCCTGTGATATCCAACCCATACGGACAAAAACCTTCGCGGTGAGGCCAAGATCGAGGCGCGCCGTGTCGCCGCTGTACAGGCTGAATCCGTATGCGCCGGCAAATGTGAATTCTTCGCTTAGCGTGGGGGTGAGCATATAGATTGTCCGCCTGTCCCAAACGACTTCGAATTTTGAAACGTTGAACAAACCCCAGCCATAGTTACGGCCCACCCCCCCAAAGGCAATGGGGCCGCCCACATCCAGAGTCGCCGCGAAACGATCGGTGAGCACATTTCTCATTTCGGACAGCGGATTATCGGTGAATATCATGTTGTAAATAAAATCAATGTATATCACGTCGAGCGATATTTCGGCAAAGTTTTTTTTGGGTTCGGCCCCGGCAAAGGCGGCCGGGTTAGAAAACAAACCGGCAAAACCGGCGTCCAGCCCTACATGGTTTCCGCCAAGCGCGTTGACCCGCGCAAATGGAAAACCCACCGGCTTTACGCGGGACGGCAGTTCCTGTGAATAGACGCTTAAAGCGGAAAAAAAACACAAAACCGTCAAGATTCTACTTTTCATTTTCATCCTATCCGCTTATGTTACGCCATCCCGCGATCAGATCAGTAACTTACCGTAAGCGTCAATGAACGATGCCGCCCCGCCGCTTGCGCGATCGTCGTTTGCCGGCGCGGTTATTGTACAACTAAGCCGGCGGCCCTTTTGTGAAAAAGAATTTGCATCGTCCGGAAGCCGTGCGGAGACCCGCAGGTAATTGTCCGTCAAAATATCGACAGCGCCTGTAGCGGCGGCGGGTTCCACAGGCCGTGAGATACAGATTCCGCCCGCTTCCCTGCCAACCCACCTCTCTACATATCTTTTTCGGCTTAAAACAGCATAATTTTGAAGAATACTTACCCTTTTTTCCGCTTCACGTTCAGGAATACGGGGTTTGTAGTCCCAGGCGGCCGTTCCGGGCCGCCTGGAAAATGGGAATGCGTGAACCTGCGCAAAGCCGGCGGACACGCAGAAATTGTATGTTTCCAAAAAATGACCCTCCGTTTCGCCCGGAAAGCCGGCTATCATGTCGCAGGCTACAAACGGATCGTCTTTTATCTCCCTAAGCCGCCGAATCGCGCCGAGTACGGCCTCCGGTTCGTAGAAACGCCCCATCCTTTTTAGGATTTCGGCGCTGCCTGACTGAACGGAAATGTGAAAATGCGGCAGGATGCGCGTGTTTTGAATGACCGCAAAAAACTTTTCAGTGAACACGTCCGGTTCGAGCGAGGACAGCCGTATGCGTACCTCACTTGTGCCGGAAACAAGGGTTTCGAGCAGTTCCGCGAGGCCCCTGTTTGCCGCGCCGCTCCACTGGCCTATGTTCACGCCGGTCAGCACCGCCTCTGCCGCGCCGGCAGCTTCCGCGGCGCGGAGCCGTTCCAGGACAGTCTCCTCCGGCAGGGACTGAGCCGGGCCGCGCGCGATGCGTACAAGGCAGTACGTGCAGGAATTGTTGCAGCCGTCCTGTACTTTGAGGAAGGCGCGGGAACGCAGGACGGGGGCAGCCGCGTCAAACCTGAAGGCGGCGGACTCACCGGCGGGGCGGCTGACGCAGGGAATTACGCGGCAAATCCGCGTCAATGTCTTCCGCAAGGCGGCCATGCTTTCCATGCCCTCAGCGGCAAGCATGGCGGGCATATCGAGTATACAGCTCTTTTGGCTGCCGGGAACGACAAACAGACGCCGCTCTCCGTTACCGGCATCCAGAGCCTCAAGGCCTGCCCTGTCCACCTCGGTGTAACAGCCCGTAACAATTACAGGGCGGAGCGGATTCTGCTTGAGCGCGGCGCGAATAGTCCCTCGGCCTTTCTGCTCCGCCTTCGATGTTACAGAGCAGGTGTTGACAACGAGCAGCCAGGCGTCGCGCGGATCGCGGGCGATCGAAAAACCTGAGTTTGTGAAGGCGGCGGCGATTGTTTCCGTCTCGCACTGATTCAGTTTACATCCTAATGTTTGAAACGCTACGGACGGCAAGCCTGTTTCCAAAAACGGCGCGCAACGCTAACGCGCGCCGAGCGCGGCGCGCGTGCGATCGAGACCCCGTTTGGCGTCCGCAAGCTGCGGATCGAGGGACAGGGCCTTTTCGTAGGCCGCCGCCGCGTCCTGAAGCTCGCCTGAATTTTCACGCGCATAGGCAAGCCTTGAATGCCAGAGCGCGTTTCCCGGCAAATAGTGAAGCGCGGTAGACAGGGCTATATCGGCGTACCTGAAACGTCCCTGCCTGATGTATATTTCGCCGGTATAGTAGTAAGCCATATCAACGCGCTGCCCTTCGGGCGCGAGACTGATGTATTCCTGGAAGTATTTAAGGGCCGCGTTGTTCCGGCCCTGGTAGTAGCTGATCTCGCCCATGATTTCAATAAGGCGTACGTCGTAAGGATTCATGGCCAAGGCCGTTTCGGCAAAGGAGCGCGCTTCGTCAAAACGTCCCAGTTTTACAAGACTCCAGCATAACACCACATAAGCTTCTATGTTTTGTCTGTCCGTATCTATTTCCAAACGGCAAATCGCCTCCGCCGCGCTGTATTTACCGGCCCTGTATTCGATAAGGGCGTCCGGTTTTGTCTGCCCGCTCAATGACACAGTAAAAATAACAAAGTAATAAATAATAAAAATTATTTTTTCTATTTGCATTTTCGTGGTAGCGCTTTCATACCGGCGTTTTTTGTGTCATAGTGCATCTACCGTTGAATACGCAACCGGTCTCCATATTGATTTCCGGCGAGGTTATATTTCCTTCCAGCCTGCCGGTCTGTGTGATTTCGATACGTTCCGCCGCGGTGATATTTCCCTTCACCAACCCCCTGATGATAACTTTGCTGACCCTTATATTCGCTTCAACCAGCGCATTCTCGTCTATAAGCAGGATGCCTGCCGCGTCGATCTCCCCGTTTACTTTTCCGCGCACCAAAAATGATTTTTCAAAAGTCAGCGTCCCTTCAAAATCAATATCCGGCGAAAGAACAGTCTCAAAATCATCATCCTCAAGCACATCGTTATGAATATCCGTCATAATTTTAATTTATCGTATATTGGCTGTTATAGTAAAGATATAACCGCGAAAAAGACGCGCCGGAGACCGTTAAACCGCGTTTTTCGGCGCTTCCGTCAACCGCCCAGGTACGCTTCAATTACCGCGGCGTCTTTCATCAAATCGGCGGCCCTGCCGCTTTTTTTTATCACGCCGGTCTCCAGGATACAACCCCTGTCCGCAGCCTCAAGCGCTTTGTACGCGTTCTGCTCCACAAGCAGAATCGTGGCGCCGTTACGGCTGATGCGACGTATAACGGCAAAAATTTCATCAACCAGCATTGGCGCGAGCCCCATCGAAGGTTCGTCCAGCAGCAACAGTTTTGGCGAGGCCATCAACGCCCGCCCCATCGCCAGCATCTGCTGCTCCCCTCCCGAAAGCGTACCGCCCGCCTGGTGAATCCTCTCCTTCAGACGCGGAAATATCTCGAACACCATCTCCATGTCATCCCTTATCCCCGCCTTGTCCCCGCGTGTGTACGCGCCCATCTCCAGGTTTTCTTTGACGCTCAGATTGGCAAATACACGCCGGCCCTCCGGCGCCTGCACGAGGCCCGCCTGGACAATCTTGTCCGGTTTAGCCTGTGTTATATCTTTTCCTTCCAGTAAAACCTGTCCGCTCGTCTTTTTTATGATGGCGGAAACACTGTGCAGCGTTGTCGTTTTGCCCGCGCCGTTGGCGCCTATCAGACAGATGATCTCGCCCTTCGCTACGTCAAACGAAATGCCCTTCAACGCCATGATCGACCCGTAATGTACAACAAGGTCCTTTACAACAAGCATAATTTTCTCCGAATTCAGACGGAAGCGGACGCCGCCTCCCCGAAGTACGCTTTTATCACCTCGGGATCGCGCTTTATATTCTGCGGCAGGCCGTTTGCTATCATCCTGCCATAGTCCAGCACCATGAGCCGCTCGCACAGGCCCATGACAAAATGCATATCATGTTCTATCAGCAAGATGGTCAGGTTAAAGCTGCGGCGGAGCACGTTTATCAGCCTCATAAGCTCTTCCGTTTCCTGCGGATTCATCCCCGCGGCAGGTTCGTCCAGCAGCAGCAGAGACGGGTTGGACGCAAGCGCCCGGGCAATCTCAAGTTTGCGCTGATCCCCGTATGGCAGATTCTTTGCAAGCATTTGCTTTTTGTCCTCGATCTTGAACAGAGCCAGGAGGCTGCTGGTTTTCTCGGTCATGATCTCTTCGTCGTTGTAAAAACGCGGAAGCCGGAAAAGCGCGTCGAGCGCGCTTGAATTGCGCTGTTCATGCAGCGCAATTCTGACATTGTCTTCTACGCTCAAATTCCCAAAGAGTCTGATGTTTTGAAACGTGCGGGCAATCCCAATACGGTTGAGTCTGGCCGGGCTCAACATCCCCAGCCTGTGTACGCGCCCCGTTCTGTCCCAAAAATTTATTTCGCCCGATGTCGGTGAGTATATGCCGGACAGAATGTTGAACAGTGTCGTCTTCCCCGCCCCGTTGGGCCCTATCAACCCGGCAAGCTCGCCCCGCGTTATCTCGCAGGAAAAATTGCTCACCGCGCACAGCCCGCCAAACACGATGGAAACGTCCACAGCCTCGATCAGTATATCGTCTCTCAAAATATTCTCCATCCCCATGTTAGTCCGCCCGTCTGTTTCAAACAAGGGCAGGCCAGCCTGCACCAAACATACGCCAATAGCTTAGGAGTCGTCCTTGTCATTCGCTGAGCGTGAAAGATAACGGGTTACGAGTTGTCCTTCCGAGCGGCTTTACGATGAGGGTGGAGTTTGCGCGGTAAGCCCGCCTCAGGCGGGCGGCGCAAACTCCTATGCAAGCCGTAAGGCTTGCACGTCCTTGCGAGCCGCTGAGCGTGAAAGAAAGCGGATTGGGCCTGGAGTTTTCCGAGCGGCTTGTGAGGAGGGTGGGCTTAGGGCGTCTTCCGCCACCCCCACTACTGGTCCGTCTAAG
>JAIRMP010000234.1 GCA_031258615.1 Spirochaetaceae bacterium
CGCGAGACGCTGGAGATTCGCTACAAGGACAAGAACATCGCCGATGTCCTTGACATGACGATAGAGGAAGCGGCGGCATTTTTCGAGTACATCCCGCACATAGCCCGCAAGATGGAGACGCTGCTGTCCGTGGGTTTGGGTTATGTCAAGCTCGGCCAGTCCGCCCTCACCCTCTCAGGCGGCGAGGCTCAGCGGGTCAAGTTGGCGCTCGAACTGTCCAAGCGTTCCACCGGCAAGACGGTCTACATCCTCGATGAGCCCACGACCGGCCTCCACTTCGCCGACGTGAAGCAGCTCATGGAGGTGATTCAGCGGCTCGTTGATACGGGCAACACGGTGATAATGATAGAACACAACCTGGACGTGCTGCTTCAGGCCGACCACCTCATCGACTTGGGGCCCGAAGGCGGCGACAGGGGCGGCGAGGTTCTGTTCACCGGCGCTCCCGAAGCCGCCGCCCTTTGCGAGAGGTCTTACACCGGGAAGTATCTGGCGGAGGCGCTGAAGGCGATTATTTAGGCGGGAAAAACAGGCAGGCAATCTTTTCCGCATTTGGAATATTCATATACAAAAGGAACACACACCGATACACATCCTTTTAATTGCGGCTTGACAAAGCCGCTGACATAGTCCTTGACAAAATGTTTAGCTGTTTCATAATGGTATAGTACGGCATGAAGCCGTCCGCTTATACCCCGTGTCCCGCGAAAGGGCAGCGGGCTTGTTTTCTTTCTACGTTAAACTATCCCATGAAGGGAGAAGGTGGTTGTTTTGCAAAAAACAGCCGCCGCCTGGAGATGAACTCCTCTTAGAAAAACGGCTTTTGTATGAAAGCCTATATTTCATGTTCTTTACTGAGGAGTATTAAATGAGAAAAGTCAGATTTATGCGGATTATGCTCGCCGTATGCGTGCTGGCGGGCATTGCGCAGGGCGTCCTTGCGAGGGGTGCCAAAGAGGACAGGGACAGCCTTGTGGTGTCGGTAGGCGGGGGTATAACGAGCGGGGATTATGAACCGTGGGGCTGGGACTACGGCTACGAAGCCATCCTGCTTTTTCACAGTTCCCTGCTTAACATCAACAACAAAGTGGAAGTTGTGCCGGACCTGGCAACAGCTTACACGATAAGCGCCGACAGCCTTGTTTACACGTTTGACCTTCGCAAGGATGTCAAGTTTTCGGACGGGTCGGCCTTTACCGCGGACGATGTGGTGTTCACCTTTGAGACGGCAAAAAATGCGGGCGGGGCCATAGACCTGACGATGTTGAAAAGCGTCGAGGCGGTAAGTCCGTATCAGGCGCGGTTCACGCTGAACAAAGTTTTTTCACCCTTCATCAGAACCGCCGCGATGCTTGGCATCGTTTCAAAGGCATCATACGGTCCGGACTATTCCAAGAACCCGGTAGGCGCCGGTCCGTGGAAGTTGAAGCAGATTGACCCGGGCCAGCAGCTCATCATTGAGCCGAATCCGTACTACTACGGTACAAAACCCGCTTTCAAGCAGGTAACGCTTCTGGCGATAGGCGAAGAGACGGCTCTTGCGGCGGCGCGGTCGGGGCAGATTGATGTGGTGATGGTAAACCCTGAGTACGCGAAAGAGACGATTAGCGGCTTTCATATCGAAAACATCAAAACCTCCGACAATCGGGGCTTTAACCTGCCTACGATTCCCGAAACCCGCAATTCCCGCGGGGAACTTGTGGGGAACAATGTCACGAGCGATCCTGTAGTCCGGCGGGCGCTCAACATCGGCATCAGCCGGCAGACCATCATCAACAACGCGCTGAACGGTATTGGTACGCCAAGCTGGGTGCGCTTCGAGGGGCTGCCTTGGGCAAGCGAGGAACCGGGATTGCGGGACGGTCAGGTAGAGGAGGCCAAGCGCCTGCTCGACGAGGCGGGCTGGAAAGTTGGCGCGGACGGGGTACGGGTGAAAAACGGCGTGCGGGCCGAGTTCCGCATCACGGGGCGTACCGATGATCTGCAACGCTACAACCTTGCCGTAGCGCTGGCGGAAGACGCGAAGAAGCTCGGCATACGTATCAACGCCGAATCTATGGACTGGTCTACGGCCAAGTCTATTGCCCGCAATGTTCCCACCTGCATCGGCACGGGAAGCTACAGCTACTACGATGTCTACGCTGCCTTCAGCTCGGCCTTCGCCGGTATTGAAACGGTTGACCTTAGCAATTCCGGTATGTACACGAATGCCGCCACAGACCGCAACCTTCAGGCGATGCTTGACTCAAAATCGGACGAAGATGCCATATCCTGGGCGCGAAAGGCCCAGTACGAGAACGGTACGGGGCCGAATGTTGATTTCCCCTACATCTGGCTGGTAAACATAGACCACTGCTACTTTGTCAGGGACGGGCTTAATCTGGGCGTTCAGCGCATACACCCCCACGGGCACGGTATGCCGGTCATCCAAAACATGAACGAATGGCGTTACAACTGACGCGGCGGTGGGCGGCCCGGAGCGCCGCTCTGTCCCCGTTACGCCCCCTCTTGCTGCTCGCCGCCGGAAGCGTTTTCTGCTTTTTGCTGATAACGCTTTCGCCCATAGACCCGGTTGAATACTTTGTCGGGAGCGAGAGCGGCGTGTCCGCCGAGCAGCGCGCGCTGGTCGCGTCCTACTGGCACTTGGACAAGCCGTCTCCGGAACGGTACCGGATCTGGCTGGGGAATATTCTGCGCGGCGATTTGGGTATGTCGCTGATCTTTCGCAGGCCCGTGATCGAAGTGATAAAGGAGCGCTTTTCAGCCTCGCTGGCGTTGATGTTCACCGCTTGGGCGCTGTCCGGAATCTTTGGTTTCGCGCTCGGCGTGGCGGCGGGAAGCCGTCCGCACAGCCTCTTTGACAAGGCTGTCCGTGTCTTTTGTTTCGTATTAAGTTCAACGCCGGTGTTCTGGATAGGGCTTGTGCTGCTGATGCTGCTGTCCGTGAATCTGGGCTGGTTTCCGATCGGCTTTGCCGCGCCCATAGGTAAGCCCGCCGCCGCGGTTACCCTGGCGGACCGAGTCTATCACCTGGCGCTTCCCGCCTTAACGCTCAGCATCACCGGGGTCGCTTCCATCGCCCTGCACACCCGGCAAAAACTGATCGATGTCATGGCAAGCGAATACTTTATCTTTGCCCGCGCCCGGGGCGAGGGGCTTATGACCGCGGTGGGGAGGCACGGCCTTCGTAACATCGCCATCCCCGCCGTCACCCTGCAATTCGCGTCTTTCAGCGAGCTTTTTGGCGGCTCGGTGCTGGCGGAGAACGTCTTCTCCTACCCCGGACTTGGCAACGCGGCAAGCCTGGCCGGTACGCGGGGGGATGCCGCGCTATTCCTCGGCATCGCCCTGTTTTCCGTTATGTTCGTCTTTGCCGGGAATGCGGCGGCCAACGCGCTGTACCGGCTCTTTGATCCGCGGCTCCGCGGGGGGTACGGACATTGACGGGGCCTGGTAAAAAGAACGGGACGGTCAGAATGACGCGCCTCAACCGGAGAACGCGGACGGCGATTCTGGCGGGGGTGATGGTTTGCCTCTTGCTCGCGCTTACCGGCGCGGGACTTACGATGAATCCCGCCCGCTACGGGCCGGACTATTCGGTAAAGCTGTCTTCTCCCTCCGCGGCCCACCCGTTCGGCACCGATTACATAGGCCGCGATATGTTTGCGCGGTCGGTCAAGGGACTGTCAAACAGTATCATCATTGGCGGTTTTGCCGCGTTGGTCAGCGCCTTCATCGCGCTTGCGCTCGGTTTGTTTGCCGCCTCCATAGGCGGCGCGGCGGACAGTGCCGTGTCGTTTTTTGTGGACCTTTTCCTGGGGATTCCCCACCTGGTGCTTTTGATGCTGATTTCCTACGCGATAGGCAAGGGGTTTACCGGCGTCATCTGCGCGGTCGCGCTGACCCATTGGCCGAACCTGACGCGGGTGATCCGCGCCGAAGTCCTGCAGGTGCGCGAGGCGCAGTATGTGCTGACAGCGCAAAAGCTGGGGGCAAAGCCCTTCGTAATCGCGGCGCGGCATATACTGCCCCATGTGTTGCCCCAGTTCATCGTCGGCCTTATTTTGCTGTTTCCCCACGCGATACTGCACGAGGCGGCGATTACGTTTTTGGGCTTCGGTCTTTCCGTCGATACGCCGGCCATCGGTATCATCCTCGCGGAAGCCCTGAAGCATATCGCCACCGGCAAATGGCACCTCGTGTTCTTTCCGGGCGCCATGCTGGTGATAATCGTGATGCTGCTCGATAAGATGGGAGAACTTGTAAAACTCCTCATCGATCCGGGCAGCGCTCAAGAATAGGGGGTAGGGAGCGGTGAGTAAAGAACCGGGGTCGCGCGAAGCGGAAAAGAACGGGTATGAGGCCTTGCTCGATGTGCGGGAGCTTTCGGTGAGTTTTCGTATGTATGACAAACGGCTTGA
>JAIRMP010000256.1 GCA_031258615.1 Spirochaetaceae bacterium
TCGCCTGCGGGGGGTAGCGGAAATCGGCGGAATGGAGGGGCTTTTAGCCCCGAAATGAGCCGATTGAGAGCGAAGGGGGGCGGTAGCCCCCTTTATTAAAGCACTGGAGAGCAAGAAAATGTCCCCAAATCATGCTACGCCTGAATAGATACAAAAAAAATGTAACAAAAAAATTAAAATTCATGGACGAAACGCCTGCTCAAGGCCGGCGTTACCCGTATCTCTCCATCCTTCAGTATAAAAATCGCGTCTACGCCGTCAAACCCCGATATAAAGGAGTAGGCGGCGGTAAACCCAAGCGCAAACAACGTTGTGGATAGCGCGTCCGCATCCATCGAAGCGCCGTCATCCTCCCGCTGTAAGCCCCGGACTACCGTTACGGAGCTGATGTCATTTTCAACGGGGTAGCCTGTTTTTGTGGACAGAATGTGGTGGTAGCGCCTGCCGTCCCGCTCAAAGAAGCGCTCGTAATTTCCCGATGTTACCAGCGTGCCGTCTTCCATGTCTATAACACCGATAAACTCACCCCGTTCCCTGTGTGGGTGCTGAATACCTATCCTCCACGGGGTCATCTTTCCCTGCGCACCGCTTATAGCCTTCTCGCCGTAAACGATTATGTTTCCGCCAAAGTCTATAAGAGCCCCTCTCGCGCCTGAGCCCCTGATGATTCTCAGCGCCTCATCCGCCGCGTAACCCTTCGCGATTCCGCCCGCATCCAGTATCATGCCTTCCTTTTTCAGAAAAACCGTGTTGTTTTCTCCATCAACCACGACATCATGCCAATTTATTAGCGAAAGCGCCCGTTCAACCTCTTCATGAGTAGGTACACGCGCCTCGTCCGTGCCTATGCCCCACAGTTTTACCAGCGGCCCTATCGTAGGATCAAAAGCCCCGTCCGAAAGTTCAGCAAAAAAAAGAGCCCTGCCAAGCACTTTTATAACTTCGTCCGGAACCCTTACCGGTCGTGTTCCCGCCGCGCGGTTTATTTCACTGATAACGCTTCCCTGTTTATTCACGTTGAAAGTATCATCCAGCTCACGCAGGCGGGCAAAAACCCTGTCGTATACCTGATCCATGCCCCGCTCCTGTATGCGGACTGAGCAAACCGTGCCAAAAATAAATTCGATGCGCCCTTCCGGCGCGCTTTCCACGCAGCCGGAAAAAGAAAACGCGGCCCCGAAAAAAACTATCGTAACGGCGGCGCGTAAAAAATTCAGCATACAAAACTGTACCCGCTTTTTCGGGGCCGGTAAACTATACTCACTTCTCAACGCTAATTGGAACAGGAATATGGTGGGGGCTGCCTTTGTCCTGGTTATATTCCCTTAAAACACACATAGACAAAAAGTATGTATCAGTAGTATACTGTAATACCTAAGGGAGATTGCGTTATGAAAAAATTTATGGACAAGGACTTTTTGCTTGGTACGGAAACCGCGAGACGGCTTTACCACGAAGCGGCGGCATTGCAGCCTATATTTGACTATCACTGCCACCTTTCACCGCGGGAGATAGCGGAAAACCGCCGTTACGATGATCTTGCGGCAATCTGGCTTGCGGGCGACCATTACAAATGGCGGGCGATGCGGGCAAACGGCATAGATGAGCGGCTGATTACAGGTGAGGCCGAACCTTACGACAAGTTTCTTGCCTGGGCGGAAACCGCGCCCCGGTTGCTGGGAAACCCGCTTTACCACTGGACGCACCTGGAATTGCAGCGTTATTTTGGCATAGACACGCCGCTTGATCGCGGCAGCGCGCCGGCAATCTGGCGGGAGGCCAACGATAAACTGCAAAACGACAGCGAACTTTCAGTGTTCGGCATATTCAACAAATTCAAAGTGTACGCTGTAGGCACGACAGACGACCCTGCCGACAGCCTTGAGTACCACGAAACTGTAACGAAGGCGGGTACGACAAAAACAAAGGTGCTGCCCTCGTTCAGGCCGGACAAGGCGCTTGAGATCGGCAAGGCGGGCTTTTCCGGGTACGCCGCGGAACTGGGCAAAATCTCAGGCAAACCGGTGAACTCGTTTAAGGATATGCTGACGGCGCTGGCGGCGCGGGTAGACTACTTCGACAGACACGGCTGCCGCGCAAGCGACCACGACCTGGAATACGCGCCGTTTGAGGCGGCGGCAAACGGTAGCACGGAAGCGGACTGGGAAAAGGAGGCGGCCTCCATTTTCGACAAAGTGATGTCGGGCGGCAGCGCGGACCCTCGGGAGGCGGAACTCTACAAGACGTATACGCTCTGCTTCCTTGCCGGCGAGTACAACAAGCGGGGCTGGGCTATGCAGCTTCACATGAGCGCGCTCCGTTCCATCAACGGCGACGCGCTAAAGCGGATCGGCCCAAACACCGGCTTTGACGTGATCCACGACCATCCGGTTTCGTCAAAACTGGCGCGTCTCCTCGACGAGATGAACAGGAGAGGCGGCCTTCCCAAAACGATCCTGTACAGCCTTAACCCAAAAGATTTTTATCCGCTTGCCACGATAATGGGCTCGTTTCAGACGGAAATACCAGGCAAGATGCAGCTTGGTTCGGCATGGTGGTTCCTGGACAACAGGGACGGCATGGAGCAGCAGATCAGGATACTTGCCAACACTGGTCTTTTGTCCCGTTTTGTCGGGATGCTGACCGATTCCCGCAGCTTCCTTTCGTACCCGCGCCACGAGTACTTCCGGCGCATACTCTGCAACGTTGTAGGGGGCTGGGTCGAAAACGGAGAGATACCCAATGATTGGGAACTCTTGAGCGGCATCGTAAACGGTATTTCGTTTGCGAACGCGAAATCGTACTTCAATGACAGGTGAGCAACAGGCAACCGGTGAATAGCGAAAGAGCGCGTCTGACGAGTAGGGCAGATGGCGTACAGCCTAAGGGGAAGCGAACGGGACGGATAGGGTAGGGGGGCTATTTCAAAACCGATGGGTTTGAAATACCCCCCCCCCCCCCCGTTAAACGCGGCTCACCTTCCACCCAACCTCATTAGCCAGGTAACAATATTATCCATCGGAGTCACGCTGTAACCGGCAAACCATCGAAGCGGAACCGTGACAATCTCCGGAAACAGTATCAAAATGAATACGAGTATCGTCTGGAATATGTAGTAGGGAATGACAGGCGGCAGCAACTCTTCCATCTTTACTTTTCCCGTCGCGCAGGCAACGTTCAGCACAGGCCCCACCGGAGGAGAGGTCAGCCCCAGCACGTTTGCCAGCGTAAACACGATGCCGAAATAGACAAGATCGATATGCGCGGCCCTGAGCAGGGGCAGCATGATCGGCGTCATGATAAGAATGGTCGGCACTACGTCGACACAGGTCCCCATCAGAATGATAATCACCTGCAGCACGATGTTGAGCAGCATGGGGTGGGCAACAAGCGGCGCAAGCGATTCCGTGATAACCTGCGGAATACGGGAAATCGTGAGCATATACGCCGCCACCTGGGCGGTCGCGGCAAGGAACATGACCACCGCCGACATTTTCGCGCCGGCGATCAGGGCCTTGAACAGGATTTTCGGTTTTAGCTCGCGGTATACGAA
>JAIRMP010000038.1 GCA_031258615.1 Spirochaetaceae bacterium
GGAATGCGCCGCCTTGCCGCTGGACCCCACCGCCACGAACCTTTCCGAGTCTTCAGCGCCGCCGTAGGCTATGCCGTTGATGTTGGTTGTACCAAATGGTTTATCAGTAACAGCCGTCCAGGTCAGGGCTTTCTCGCCGCCGCCGCCGCCGTCGTCATCTTCCTCGGTGGGGCAGCCCGCCAGAACCAATCCGAATACCAGCAGTGCGCTGAGTATTCCCGTTAGAAACAATAAATTACCAAATATCCTGTTTTTCATATTGCATCTCCTCCTATATCCGTTGGATAATGCTGTTGACCCTGGTTAAAGCCTTAATCAAATAACATTTGATCGTCTGTCGGGACATGGCTTTAACTCAGGGCGTTTAAAAAAACACCGTTTTAAAACCACCATTCACTCCATCTGCAAACCCTCCCCGTCCGGCTTGCCGGTAAAACGTATATAAGCGCGCCGCGCCGCGGCCTCTTCCAAAAGCCGCGGCGCGGCCGCGGCAGGAGCGGCGCCACCGTCATTGCGAGCGCCCGCATGGCGCGAAGCAATCCATGAGGGCAACCCCGGCGAACCGGCTTCGCTTCGCTCGCGATGACGGCTTTGCGGGGGGGACTGACGAGCAGGCGGCAAGCTCCACCCGTTGTATAGGGCTTTGCGGGCGGCTAGAGGGGCCGTCCTTGCCAAGCGCCGGCAGGCGGCAGTGAATAGCGGGCCTGACGGTGAGATAGAGGCAGTTTCCGGCTGTCCGGAGGCGCTTACCGGCGGTGTAGAGGCAGTTACTGATGTGGTAGAAGCGGTTAGCGGTAGGCTGCTTTTCTCTGGGGGGGGGGGGGGACGCTGACAGGCGGGCGGGCGAGCCGTCCTTGCTGGCTGGCTTTGCTAACAAATGAGCAATTAGCAATGAAGCGGGCTGACGGGCAGGCTCAGTGAAGCGGGGACGGGTAGAAATAGCCGTCGCAGGCCGGGAAATCCGCTCAAAACCGCGCGAAGTGGCGGGTATGTCCGCTGCTAAAGTTTCCACAATGAATAAGTATATCCCGGCAGGCAGGGTTGTCAAGTACTTGTTGAGCGGCGGGAACAAGGGGACGGCGTTTACAGATGCGTTGAACCGGGCGCTTTATCCGCCTGAGGATTGGCGCGGGTCGAAAGCGTCGCGCACAGCCTCGCCGATGAAGACGAGCAGGGAAAGGCTCAGCGCGAGTATCACGAAGGCTGACACGCCGAGCCAGGGGGCGTGGAGGTTCGCCTTGCCCTCCGCCAACAGTTCGCCGAGGGACGGCGAGCCTGAGGGGAGGCCGAAGCCGAGGAAGTCGAGGGATGTCAGCGTCGTTATCGCGCCGCCCAGGATGAAGGGGAGGTAGCTGAGCGCGCTCGTCATCGCGTTGGGCAGTATGTGGACAAACATGATGCGGGAATGTTTCATGCCCATAGCGCGGGCGGCAAGCACGTACTCAAAGTTGCGGGCCCGCAGGAATTCGGCGCGGACGAGGGACACCAGGCTCATCCAGCCGAACAGCAGCGTGATGCCGAGCAGCCACCAGAAGTTCGGCTCGACGACGGACGACAGGATTATCAGCATGAAGAGCGAGGGCATCCCTGACCAGACCTCTATGAAACGCTGAAAGGTTATGTCGAACACGCCGCCTAAGTAGCCTTGCAGCGCCCCCAGAGTTATGCCTATCAGGGAGCTCGCCGCCGTGAGGGCGAGGGCGAACAGCACGGACACGCGGAAGCCGTACAGGAGGCGCGCGGCGACATCCCGTCCGCGATCGTCCGTGCCGAACCAGTTTTCGCGTGAGGGAGGCGAGGGGGCTGGACGCGGGAGCGCGTAATTTATCGTGTTGTAACTGAAACGTATAGGGGCGGTCAGCATCCAGCCTTTTTCGTTGATCAGGCCCGATATGAAGGGATCGCGGTAGTCAGTGTTTATGTCGAATTCGCCGCCGAAGGTCAGTTCCGAGTAATTTTTTAAGACGGGGAAGTAGAATTTACCGTCAAACCTTACCAAAAGGGGCCTGTCGTTGGCTATGAATTCCGAAAAAAGGCTCAAACCGAACAGCGCCGCGAATATCCAGAGCGACAGCCAGCCCCGCCTGTTACGTTTGAAGCGTTCCCAGCGTGTCAGCCGCCCTCTGTTTACCGGTTTTATGTTGCCACCCATTGCTACATTATAGCGAAGTTTCAGGCTGCTGTCAGCGGGCCGCCGCAAGGCGGCGGCCTCGGAGTTTCGGGACGGCTATCGCCGCCTTGATCCGAAACTCCACCCATTGTTAGGCGCCTTATCCCGAAACTCCAGGCCAACGGTGATAGGCGTCTTACATAATGTAGGTCAATATTTCGTCCCCGTGAGCGCCTTCCAGTTCCTGTTTGACGGGGTTGACGATCAAATCCATGTCTTCAAGGGGGATGGCGCCCAGCAGGACCTCCGATGAATCCGGTACCGCCAACGCCTGGCAGGTCATCATGCGGTCCTTCCAGTGTACCTCCACCGTTTCCGTTACCTTGCATATTTCCCGCGCGTTGTTGGCCAGGTTTGCCCTGCGGAGTCCTTTCACCCCAAGGCCCAACTGCCTCATCAGTTCCTCGTTAATGATCAGCGTTCCCGCTCCCGTATCCACCAGAGCCCGGACACACACCGACCGGACATCCTGTTCTTTGATGTACCCGCGCCCGACGTCTGTTACATCCCCCGCGTTCTTCAATGTAATATCCGCGTACACTATCCCCATAATCCGTCTCCTTATGAACAGGGGCCGGCCAAAACGCCCCGCCCATTGCCTGTTGTGCGCTGCCAGCCACCGCTACATTCTAGCGAAGTTCCGGGCCGCTGTCAGCTCCGCGCGCTCAGCGCGAAAGAGCAATTTTACTTTTGTGAGGAATGGCGTGCCGGTACTCCGCAGGGCTGGTACATACCTCATCCCGCAAGGACAACTCGCCGTCCCCGCCTACCAGCATTTCCAGGCGCGCAGCGCCGAAGCAATCGTGGCAAGCGCGGAGCGGTTGTCTCCGGAGTTTGCGGCGCAAGCGCATAGTCTAAATTCAAAGGCACTCGACCCGCGTGCCGCTTGCTTAGGCAAACTCCGC
>JAIRMP010000067.1 GCA_031258615.1 Spirochaetaceae bacterium
AAAAGATAAAATTACTGGAATTAATAACTAAAAATGTTTTTATTCCCGCCATAAATTGTACGGAACTTGACGAAGATATAAAAGAGAGTGTTAAAGACACGCAAAAAAGACTTGCTTCCAAAGCAACTTCAAAAGAAGTATATGATTTCTTTTATGACGCGCTCACCGCAAGACGGGGGAAACAGGTATATTCCACGCTAAAAGAGGCGCGGTTATTGTCATTTGAAGATATTACTGACGAATTCCTTAATATTTATTGGCAAAGGGGTCCGGTTTAATACCCGGCCGCAAACTTGTTTGTACGCTCTGCGGCGGTTAGAATCAGCAGCGCTTACAAAAATTGGCAATAAACCGCTGCCGCCCCCTGTCCAGACGATGGGCAAAGTTTTGAGCGCGTCATGGTAGACGGGATTGTAATCCCGCAGAACTGTCAGATTTTCAGCGTCATGTTCCTCACTGCCAACCAGCATATCCATAACCCCCCATATACGCGGCCATACGCGGCGGCCCGGAACCTAAACAGATAATTGTCTTAACGGTCTGAGGAATTTTTAGTTCCCTTCCAAACTTATCCGTAACAATTCTGGTCCCGCCGCCGTTCTCCGCGGCAGGCTGTGCGTTCTTTTTGCCGCAAACAGCAAGGCACAATGGAAGAACCAAAATAATATACTTCTTTAGGTATAAAAATATCACCATGCAAAATCCTACAGGAAATTGTCTGACAAAAGTTCGGGGGCTGCGGGGGCAGAGCCCACGCAGAGGGGGTAGGACGCAACGAAGTGCGGCCGTAGTGGTCGGCAGCGAAGTTCCGCGACTTCCCCCGCTAAAATGCACCAATGATATTTTCACGGCTAAAGCAGTATACCAGCACACTGGATTGCTTCGTCCCCTGGCGAGTACTCGTAATGACGAGAGGCGTCAGGTTGCGCGGTTTTTCCCGGATGCCGCCGTTTTCCAGGGACTTTCGGCAGAGAGGCTGTTTCAAAGCTAACCGTTTACACACACCTTTTAGTAATAGGTTAAACACGTTAACTATATGTGGAGAAGATTCATAAAAGGTAAGAGCATAAAAGACAAGAGATGTGGGGAATTATTAAGGCGGAGTTATAGGCATAATAAATCTTTCGTTTTCAATGGTGTATATTTTAACCGGAATATTGTATACCGATTCAATGGTTTGGTTCGTCATAATTTCCTTACCCCCTTCCGCGAAAAGCCGGTGGTTTTTCATCAATAAAAAACGATCACAGTATTTGAGCGCAAGATTAATATCGTGAATTACCATTATTACAATGATATTGCTTTCCTTACAAATTTTACGTACCAGACTCAAGACCTCGTACTGGTTTTTCAAATCAAGATTGCTGGTTGGTTCATCCAACAGCATTACTTTCGGATTTTGCGCGAGCGAACGCGCAAGCATTACTTTCTGCCGCTCTCCACCTGAAAGTTCGTGTAAAAAGCGAAGCGCAATCGGTTCAAGTTTCATACGCTCTATCACCGTCAGTACGATATTCCTGTCCTCTCTGGTTATACCGAGTTTGATATAGGGATTTCGCCCCATCATAACCGTGTCATAGACGGTAAGATTGATCGCCTGTGTTTCCTGCGGCAAAAACGACATAATTTTGGCAACGGATTTGTGTGAAATCTTGAGCATATCGGTGCCGGAAACATTCACAGAACCATGATGCGGCCGCAGAATCCGGCAGAGACATTTGAGCAGCGTACTCTTTCCCGCGCCGTTGTTCCCCAGTATCCCCATAATTTTACCGGGCTCCGCGTCAAAGTTGATATGCTCCAGCGTGATATCCTCTGAACGCCTGTAATAAAACGACAGATCGCGGACCATCATCGCTTTGTTCCTACACCCCGAAACAACAAATAGAGAAAAAGCGGCGCACCCAGAAAAGAGGTGATAGCCCCTATGGGTAAAATCACCGGCGCGATGACAAGACGGGCGGCCATGTCGCCCATGAGCATCAAGATCGCTCCCATAAAGGCCGAACCAGGCAAAAGCCACGCATGGTTGTTTCCGATAAGACGGTGGACAATGTGGGGCGCTATAAGACCGATAAAATTGATGAGTCCCGCAAAAGACACGACAATCGCGGCGCAGAGAGAGCAGACAAGCATACTGAAAAGTCGCTCTCTCCCAACGTTGGCACCGAGACTCAACGCGCTTTCTTCGCCGCTTTCAAGCACGTTATATTTCCAGCGGTTAAGAAAAAAGAGACTTGAAGAAATAAGGGCGGCGCAGGTCAAAATCCTTACTTCCAGCCAGCCGTTTCGTCCTAGATCGCCAAAAGTCCAAAACATGAGCTGGGTAAGCTGCACATCGTTGGAAAAATACTGGATAAGCGTTGTCGCGCCGGAAAACATCGCGCTTATCGCCACACCGGCAAGGATCATCGCTTCAGGACTGATGCGGACAAAACGAGATAGCGCAAGAATCAACAGGGATACGCCCATGCCGCCGGCAAAGGCGAGACCGCTTATGAACGCCGGACCGCCGCCACCCGGGTTGCCCGCGCCGAGCACAACGATTGCAAACGCCGCGCCAAATGCCGCGCCCTGGGATATTCCCAAGGTTGATGAAGAAGCAAGAGGATTGCGCAGTATAGCCTGAAGTACACAACCGGTTATACCCAGCACCCAGCCGCTCCACAGGGCGCCGAGGGCGCGGGGAAGTCTCATGTTGCGTATAACCACATTGATTTTTTATTTTTATTATTCCAATAATGTAAAATGCCATTTATACAATAATGTTTTTTACCATAATTATTAACACAATAAATTAAAAATTATTTTGCTCCATTGACAACCGTCCGCCGTCCATGGACGGACGGCGGACGTGGGATCATGCTCTTTATTCATGTTCCTATGTTTGCAAAAAAAATGCGGGGTCTGTTGCGTAGCAACTGTCCCCGCTTACGCAAAAAACTTTTACCCAACGACAATATGCTGAATCTCTCCCCACGGCCCCAGTTCCCCGCGTTCCGATTGCCAGCGAGGGGCGCAGGACAAAAATTTGCCTTCCGCCTCAGGCCCCAAAGAAAGGGTAAAGGGCGAGCGGGTCATCAGTTGGGTCTCTTTCAGCAGGGCGTAGTCCATTACCTTTTCCCCGCCTACCGTGTAATTCAACAAACAGCCGTTCATGCCGTAGGGAATGGCATGACTGCCCGGCGTCGCCTCGTCCTGAAAGCGGATTTCAGTCTGGAAGCCTCCCAGTCCTTTGAGGTCGGTAATGAGGGCGCGGGTCGCGGGTTTTCCGATGGGGCTATGGGTCGCGTCGCGGTTGTGCAGGTTCATAGCTGTCCGGTCTTCATTGGTTACGGGGTCGAACTTGAGGTATTGCGCCACAAACTGCCGCGCAAAAGCCTCCGCCGCTTTCCGGGCGTCGTTCTTGGCTTCCGTGTCAACACTGGTATGCGGCCCCAGCGTTTTGGCGTAGGCGGCGTGCCAGTCCGTGTTGTGCTGCTTCAAATCCGTTACCTTCGCCGCCGGAATGTGCGTCCATGCGGGGCTTGCGCCCGTGGTTTTACCGTCAACATAGCCGGTCAAATTTGCCAGCCAGCCGTCAAATTCAGCGTCCCGCGAGGGGACAAAATCCTGTGTATGCGCCATTTACAAGCCTCCTTGTCGCCTGTTTTGCATTTAGCGGTTTTCCCGCGCCGCTTGGCGGTTTTTCTGAACCGTCCGGCGGTTATTGTAAATCGCTCGGCGGTTATTGCGAATCGTCCAGCGGTTTTTGTCCGCGCTTTAGCGGTTATTGTAAACCCCTTGGCGGTGTTTGTCTATGGTTTAGCGGTTTTTGACTAAACCTGAGCGGTTTTCGCGAGCCGTCTGGCGGTGTTTGTCTGCCGCTTGGCGGTTTTTGTCAATTCGTTTCTCATTCCGGCCTTTGCTTCCGTTCCAATCTTTTGAGCGCATAATATACCGCGAAAATAGAGACCGCCATAACCGACAGCGTTTCAGCGAAAAACAAAAGCCCGGGGCGTTCCTCCGACCAGTAGTCAAAGGAAAAACCGTGAAACAGTTTTGAAAACATATCCCTATCGAAAGAAGACCACAGGCCGAAAGCGGCAAACAGAAAAGCAGCAATACGCATAATGTTTTTAACAAGATGATTGCCGCAAATGCGCCGCACGGCCATTCCCCAATGAAGCCCGACATGAATTCCGATAAAAGGCAAAAGCCAATAAGCGGCGGTCGTGTGAATAAGGCGCAACGCCATACCGCCGGGCAAATGTAAAAACGCAAACACGGCGCGGGATTGCAATAAACCCGTTATGATGAGCGTTGCCGTGGCAAGCGCAAGAACTATATTAACGGCGGCCGTCAATGCGCGGCGCAAAGTATATTTTCCCTTGAAGATGTTTTTATACCATTGGCGATTGACTATGTTATGCGCGATAAACAGCGCGAACACGGAAACGCCGACCCACTCGTGGGCGGCCTCTCCGATAATGCGATATGCGTAAGCGCATAATAACAGAGCTGTCATTGTAAGGTCGATAATGAGCCGCGCCGCTAACTTTCTGTTCATCGAGCCGTTATTCCGTTTTTGCGAAGCCACGCCGTTACGTCCTTGTTCGGCACTGTTACTCTGGTGCTGTCATTGGGATTGGTGTCAAAGGCGCTGACGGAAAGTCCCTCACCGAGTGCAGCCCGTGGAGACAGCTTTTTTATGTCATTAAGGCTGCTCCCAAAACGGCTGCCTCCGTGAGTTACCAGCGGGTATATGGTCTTGCCTGAAAAGTCGTAGGCTTCAAGGAAGGTGAAAACGCCCATCGGCAAGGTTCCCCA
>JAIRMP010000155.1 GCA_031258615.1 Spirochaetaceae bacterium
ATCGCGGAACAGTTTCTGATCCCCGCCTTGCCGGAAAAGTTCAGGGAGTTCGGCTTTTCCTTCGGGGAAGTATACCGCAATGTCAAGTGGAAGAATAAAAGCCATGACCTTTCGATGGAACTGGACGCGCTGCTGGGGAACGGCGACCAGGCGATGGTGGTTGAGGTGAAGGCGAAACTTGACAAGTCGGATATTGACGAGCAGGCGGGGCGCATGGAAAAGGTGCGCCGGTATGCGGACTTGCGCGGGGACCGGCGGGAGTTTTACTGCGCGGTGGCGGCGATAACGGCGGAGGAAAGGGTCATCGAGTACGCGCTGGCGGGGGGATTTTTTCTGATAATGCCGTCCGGGGAGGATGTCAAAGTGACCAGGCCGGCAGCCGCGCCGAGGTTCTGGTAAGCGCGCGGGGGGTCTCGATTAGGCCGTGCGTGCGGCAGGTTAGCGCACATCATAGCCGGGAAAAAAGCCCCCTTCGTCATTGCAAGCGCCCGCCAGGTCGTGAAGCAATCCATGCGAGGGGCTCGACAAGCGGGGCGGAGTTTGCCTAAGCAAGCACACGCGGGTCGAGGGTGCGCCGGCAGGCGGGTTGGGTTGCTTCGCACCCTATAAAAGTAAAATTGCTGACAGTCAGCAAAAAAAGTTCCGCTTGAATTGTACCACAAAGAGGGCTATTATTTGGGAACAGGATAGCTAACCTGTTTAACCTTTTTGATCGGGAAGCAATTGTTTTTGACGGCGGAGTTCCGTCCGCCGTTGACCGTATGCACGCGGCGGGTTTTGCCAATCACGCGATTGAACAGGGAATTCACGGAAAGTACGTTGTGTACAGTAACGGCGCTTACGGTTACCGCGGCTTGGGCGGCGCCAAATTGAAAAAGAATTTGACAATTACGGCTTTTTGCCGGTTTTAAAATGGCAGGGACAAAAAGATATAAGTTTTTGGTAAGCTCAGGCGGGACGCGGGAAAAGATAGACGAGGCGCGTTTCATAAGCAATTCGTCAACGGGTGAATTGGGCAGCCTTGCCGCGGGCGCGTTGGCGGGGGCGCCGGACTGCGAAAAGGTGTTTTATGTATGCGGAATTGACGCGGCGCGCCCTGACACGGACAAGGCGGAAATAATTCAGGTGAGCGACACCGATTCGGCGGCGGAGGCGGTAAAAAACATTCTATTAAAAAATGATGTTGACGGAATTGTTCACGCGATGGCGGTGAGCGATTACCGCGTTAAATCGGTAAAAACATCCGGCGGCGTGGAACTGGAACGCGGTAAAAAAATCGCTTCCGGCGAAGACGATCTATTCCTTACGCTGGAGGCAACGCCAAAAATAATATCTCTTTTTCCGCGCCTCGCGCCTCGGGCGCTGCTTGTTGGCTTTAAGCTGCTGTGCGGCGTAACAACAGAAACGCTGATAGACGCCGCTTACGATCTTTTACAAAAAAACGGCTGCGCGTTCGTGGTAGCAAACGATAAATATTCTATAACGGGTACAAGTCACAGGGCTTACCTGATAGACAAAAACAAAAACATAACCGGATACAGCACAAAAAAAGAGATCGCCGCCGGAATCGCGGATAAAATGTATTCCACGCTAAGAGGGCGGCGGGCATGAAAAATATTTTGCTTGGGGTTACGGGCGGCATAGCGGCTTACAAGGCGGCGGAGATTGCCCGCCTCTTTGTCAAGCGCGGCGTTTCCGTGCGGGTGATCATGACACGGAACGCTCAGCGTTTTATAACGCCGCTGACGTTTCAAACGCTGACAAAACAGAAAGTGTATACGGATATGTTTGAAGACGTGTTTTATGAGGATGTCCGCCATATTTCCCTCGCGAAGGAAGCGGACCTCGCCGTCATCGCGCCGGCCACAGCGAACATGATAGGCAAACTGGCCGGCGGCATCGCGGACGATATGCTCAGTACCGTGATCATGGCTATGGCGGGCAAACCGGTCATCGTCTGCCCCGCGATGAATACGGCAATGTGGGAGAATCCGGCCGTCCGGGACAATGTCGCAACGTTAAAGAGGCGCGGGTTTGCCTTTGCCGGCCCGGCGGAAGGTGTCCTTGCCTGCGGAGACTCAGGCTGCGGGGCGCTGGCCGGCGTGGACGAGATAGTGGCAATCGCGCTTTCACTGCTCGAAAAATCCGCCCCGGGACAATGATCGTTGAAAGCCCCCTCTTCCAGCCGCTTTCCGCCGGCGTCCGCCGCGGCATCGAAGAACTGCTGCCGGTAATTGACAGAACCTTCCCGCTAAAACGGCGTTTTTCCTCGGCGCTGCCAAAGAATATTTCACGGCTTTCCGCGCTGCTGACAAAGGAACGTTCAGAGCTGGACGGTTCTTACATGAGCGATCCCGCCCTGTTTAACGCCTACCTGCGGTGTTTTTTGCCGTGGAACGTGTTCAGGCTGTCACGCCTGCTGCCCGCCCTGCGCCTGGAGGCGGCGGGCGGGATGGAAATCATCGACTTGGGGTCGGGGCCGCTCACGCTGCCGGTCGCGGTATGGATTGCCCTGCCGGAATTAAGGCGCGCTCCGCTCCGCTTTCACTGTGTTGACCGGAACGGCTCGGCGCTGGAGGCTGGGGCTAAGCTGTTTCGCGCGCTTTCGGTAGAAAGCGCGCTTTCTTTTAAAAGCGGCGAAAAAAGCGGGTGGCGGATAAAAACGTACCGCGCCGCGCTTGGCGAAAGGCTGAAGCTCCCGCCAGCCGCCCTCGTTTGCGCGGTAAATGTCTCTAACGAGCTGTTTCAAAAACTTCCGCAGGCCGGGACAGCGGCGCTTGCCGTGAACGCGAAGAAATTCGCCGGAAGCCTGGCGGGCATTGCCGCCGATTCGGGGCGTATCCTTGTTGTTGAACCCGGCGCTCCCCGTCCCGCCCAGTTTCTGAGCCTGCTCCGGGCCGCGTTCCTTGAAGGCGGGCTTTCGGTAGAAGCGCCGTGCCCGTCATCGCGCGCCTGCGCGATGTCAGGCGGGCGGCGCGGACAGAAGTGGTGTCATTTTAACATTGACGTGGACGACGCGCCGCCCCTCCTGCGTAAACTTTCCGCCGCCGCCGCGCTGCCTAAAGATAAGGTAACGCTGTCGTTCCTGCTTGTCTCAAAAAAAGCCTTGCCGGAAAAAAACGCGCCCGGCCTCCTTGACGTGCGGGTAATTTCGGACGCATTTTCGCTTCCCGGCGGCATGAGGGGCCGCTACGCCTGCTGTGAAAGGGGGCTTGCGCTGCTCTCAGGCGGCGGCGCCGTGGAAAAGTACGGGCAGGGCAGCCTTCTCAGGCTGCAAATTCCTGAGAAAACGGTACGGGACGCGAAAAGCGGCGCTCTGGTAATAGATTTGCCGGCTGAACGTGAGAGCCCGCCCAAGCCGGGTCTGCCGGGCAGCAGGTCTTTTTAAAAAATCGTCCGAGAATTTTTTAAAAATTCAAGGAGTTTTTCCAAAATTCTCGGAGAATTTTTCCATTAGTACCGCAAGATTTTTTCGGAACTACCAGAAGTTTTCCTGCAATCATCTTGAGTTTTCTGGCAATCATCCTGGATTTCAGGGTGAGCGTCCGGGGTTTCCGGCCGGGGGTACGGGGGCGAAGCTCCTGTAGAGTGGGCCGCCGTGCCAACTGCTGTTGGCGCGGCGGCCCCGCCGCTCAAATCCGCCTATTCTTCCCAAAGCCAGGTGGAAAGATAGCGTTCTCCCGTGTCCGGGAGCACGGCGACAATGGTTTTGCCGTTGTTTTCCGGGCGTTTCGATACGGTAAGGGCGGCCTCCAGCGCGGAACCTGACGAGATGCCGACCAGAAGACCTTCCTCCTTGGCGGCGCGGCGGGCGGCGTAGGCGGCCTTAACGTCGTCGGTCTGGTATATTTCGTCGATCACATCCTTGTCGAACACCTTGGGGACAAAACCCGCGCCTATACCCTGAATCTTGTGCGGCCCCGGAGCGCCGCCGGACAGAACTGGCGAACTTGAAGGCTCAACGGCGATTACCTTGATGGACGGTTTTTTGGATTTAAGGTACCTGCCCGCGCCGGTAGCCGTACCGCCCGTGCCTATACCGCTTATCAGGATGTCAATCTGACCGTCCGTGTCCTCCCAAATCTCCGGGCCTGTCGTCTTTTCGTGGATTTCGGGGTTGGAAGGGTTGTCAAACTGTTGGGGGATGAACGAATTCGGAGTAACAGCCGCGATTTCTTCCGCCTTGGCGATAGCCCCCTTCATACCCTTCGCGCCTTCCGTCAGTTCAAGCTTTGCCCCCAACGCCTTCAACAGCTTACGCCGCTCTATACTCATAGTCTCCGGCATAGTCAGAATCAGCTTGTAACCCTTGACGGCGGCGACAAAGGCCAGCCCTATACCGGTATTACCGCTTGTCGGCTCTATGATCGTGCTTTCCTTCGTCAGCCGTCCGTCCTTTTCCGCCGCCTCTATCATAGCCAGCGCTATGCGGTCCTTGACGCTGTGCAGCGGGTTAAAGTATTCCAGTTTAACGTAAATGGTCGCCCCGCCATCGTTCAGTTTGTTAATTTTGACTATGGGTGTTTTCCCAATCAAATCCGTGATTTTTTCCGCTTTTGCCATAAAAGCCCCCTTGAATCAGCGGAATTCTCAATATTCCGCAATTTTATAAAACCGGCATCCGCCGGCTATTCCTAGTAACGCTAGGTATATTATTATACTTTTCTCAAATCAAAACAGTCAAGTAGCGCAACGCTACGCCCGCAGCTTGATCGCCTTTGCCCACGACTTAAATTCGTGTTAAGCTGTTCTGGGCATATAAAAACACGTTTGTAAACACGTTTGTAAATCTTGACACAACAAAAAGGAATATGTATATTCTTAATAAGAACCATTAGTAATAAGGGAAAAATTGTGTTTAGTAGACGTATGACAAGACAGCGGGAAAAGGTTTTGAAGGCAGTTTGCTCTTTGGAACATCCTACCGCGCAGGAAACGTATGCGTACATAACCAGTAATACCGGGTTGCAGGCGGAAGACAGGATAAGCCTGGGGACAATCTACCGCAACCTTCAGGTTCTGGAGGAAGAAGGCAGGATAGCGGCAGTGCCTGCCGGGCAGGACGCTATGCATTACGATGCACGGCTGGATGTACATTACCATATACTTTGCGGTAAGTGCGGCAAGGTATTTGATGTACCGATGCAGTACAACAAGGATATTGATTTGGAAGCGGAGAAGCATAGCGGATGCCGAATTGAGTCGCACGATATACTGTTCAGAGGTATATGTAAAAATTGTTGCAGTGAAGAAAATTAGAGTTTACTGTGCAAAATACGGCTGTTAGCCGGATTTAAATATTGTTATGGAGGTTTCTTATGAAGAAATGGGTTTGTTTGGTTTGCGGTTATGTTCACTCGGGTGACACGCCGCCGGAGTTCTGTCCAACGTGCAAGGCGCCGGCGTCAAAATTCAAGGAAGATACCGGTGGCGGCGGCAAGTATGCGGCTGAGCATATTATAGGCGTAGCGAAAGATGTTGAGGATGACATCAAAAAGGATCTGTTGGCAAACTTCAACGGTGAATGTTCCGAGGTAGGGATGTATCTTGCGATGAGCCGGGCCGCCGACCGTGAGGGGTATCCTGAGATAGCGGAAGCGTTCAAAAGGTACGCGTTTGAAGAGGCCGAGCACGCCTCAAAGTTTGCCGAGTTATTGGGTGATGTTTTGACTCCCAGCGCGAAGAAAAACCTTGAGATGCGTGTAGCGGCGGAAGCGGGCGCCTGCGCGGGCAAAACCGATCTGGCAAAGCGCGCCAAAGACAGGGGCTACGACGCGATACACGATACGGTTCACGAGATGGCGCGGGACGAGGCCCGTCACGGTTCCGGTTTCGCGGGTCTTCTGAAACGCTATTTCGGGTAGTCGTTTCCGGCAGACAAAAGGTTAATATGCGGCCAAAAGCAATTGCTTTTGGCCGTGTGTTTTTCCTGTGTGGCGTGCCGCTGTGGGTTGTGCCTGTGGCACAATCCACACGCGGGGACGCTCCCAAATTCACAGGTTTAATCGTGCCGGGATACTGCCGCCTGTTGCGCTCCGTGCGTAATCCCAAAAATCGTTTCGCAGGCGATTTTTTACCCTGCCAAAACTGCGACAGCGGTCAGTAAAACCGTGGATTGCGGCACAAAATCCCGCAAGTACAGCAAACTGCTAGACTTTTTATCTTATCAAAAGTAATGTTAAAATCATGAAGCGCATTTGCCTCTTACTTACGGCGATCGTTTTAATGTGTAATACCGTTTTCGCACAGGCGGGCGGCATGGTATTTGCCCCGTTTGTTTCATGGGTAAGGGCCGATGTAAACGGCAGCGAGGTGCAGCTTTCGTGGACGGATTCCCAAAGCGTGAAAGGTCCCGTCTATATCTACCGCTCGTCGGAGCCGTTTAAAAACAACTACAACATATCGATGAATCAGGGCATAGAGATTCCATACGGAAGGATGAGATACACGGATATAGTTCCGTTTGAAGGCATCTGGTACTACTTTGTTGTGGCAAGTGATGTTAATAACAAAAAGTATGATTTGTTGATTCCGTTCAACAATACGATAGACGTTACCGTAGGCAGGGTAACGCGGAACAACCCGGTTACTTCTGCCGGGAATGAGGCGTACGCTCCCGTTTTTTATGGTTTTTCCGGTACCCAGCTAACGCCGGAACCTTCCCAGCAGGTTTATGGAAACAGCGGCGCGGGGCAAACGGCAATGTCCACCGGGAATGTATACGGTGGGTACAGCGCCGCCCCGAATTTCGGGGCGCAATCTACGGTTACAGGGATAAAGGCGACGGCTCACAACGATGGAATCGAAATTACATTTGACTCCTCTGATCCGAACAAAAGCGCGGTACTTTACAGGAGCTTACAGCCTTTGCGCGGTTTCTCGGATCTGCTTTCCGCAACGGTCGTGGCCTTGCATGTAAGATCGCCATACATGGATCGTATAAATTCCGGCACAGCATACTACTACGCAGTAGTGTACGAGGATGACATTATGAACGGCCACGGCGAAATTTATCCCGGCAGTAACGCCACGCTGATACCGGCGGAAGTATCGCAAAATGCACAGCCAGCGGGGCAGTACGGCGCCGGTACACAGTCGTTTGACGGCGCCGCCGCAGCTTATCAGCAGCAGGCTCCTGCCGGCGGCGCACCGTTTTCCGGCGGCGTAGTTACGATAAACGAGACCGCTTCAACCGGTAGGGGAAGTCCCAACACAGTTGACGCATACCAGAATTACCGCTCATACTCGCGTCAGCCGGATGAGACTCTTATCCTAAGGGAACCGAGGGTTTTTAACAGCGATATGCAGGCTTCCAGCAGTGATCCGGACGATAGGCGGCTTGCCCTGATAATTCAGGGGCCCTTCATGTGGAGGGATTGGCAGGCAGCGCGCTCGGATTTGACGGACTTTATTGTTGAGGCTTCAAACAGCACGGCGGAAAATCGCGCGCGTTTCTACCTGGCCCAGTGTTGGTACTTTATCGGGGATATACGGATGGCGCTTTCTGCCTTTTTAAAGCTGCAACGTGTTTATCCGGAGGAAGCCGAGCTATGGGTGCAGGCCTGCCTGAATAAACTGGCGGAACGTTGACGCGGATGCAAAACTTGACCAGCACGGGTTTTTATGAATAAACTAACCGAATGAATATGAATGCGTTGAAAGGGCGATCATTGCTCACATGGCTTGATTTTACGGCGGACGAGATTCTCTGTTACCTTGAGTTCTCAAAAAAAGTAAAGGATGAGGCAAAGCGCGGCGAATTGAAGCAGCGTTTTCTGGGAAAGACTGTTGCGCTTCTGTTTGAAAAACATTCCACGCGGACAAGGTGCGCTTTCGAGACGGCGCTGGCCGAGGAAGGCGGACGCGGTATTTTCCTTGCGATGGCGGACACGCACATAGGCGTGGAGGAATCGGTGGCGGACAGCGCCCGTGTTTTCGGGCGTATGTTCAGCGCGATAGAGTTCAGGGGTTTTAAGCAGTCCATGGCGGAAGACCTTGCGAAGTATTCCGGCATACCGGTATTCAACGGGCTTACGGACGAGTTTCACCCGACTCAGGTACTTGCCGACATAATGACGCTGGAAGAAAACTTTGGCCCCTGCAAAGGCCGCAAACTATGCTTTTCCGGCGACGGGCGTAACAATGTCGCCCGTTCACTGATGGTGATCTGCTCAAAGCTGGGCGTCAACTTTACCGTCGTTACCCCGCAGAACCTTAACCCGGACCCTGTGCTGGTAGCAAAATGCGAAGGGTTCGCGAAGGACTCCGGAGCAAAAATCGTGATTACAGACAGGACGGACGCCGTTGAGGGGGCGGACGCAATCTACACGGACGTTTGGGCGTCGATGGGCGAGGAAGCAAAAAAGAAAGAACGTGTAGAACTGCTGCGTCCGTACCAGGTGAACCAGGCGCTGATGGACAAGACGGGACGAGGCGACACGATATTCCTCCACTGCCTGCCGGCGATTCGGGGCGAGGACGTGAGCGCGGACGTGATCGACGGCGGACAGTCCCGCGTCTGGGACGAAGCCGAGAACCGCAAGCATACGATAAAGGCAATCATGCTCGCCAGCATAGGAAACCTATAGGCGCCTCTGTTACAGGGCTGTAGCGAGGGGGTGGCAACCGCAAAGCGGTTGCCATAGGAGTTTGCGCCTAAAACCATGAACAAGCCGTAGGGAAAGTCTGTCCAAAACAGGTATGGGACCAAAATTTATGGGTCAAGTTTAGCGCTTGCGGCGGGGAGGCTCATTGCGAATTATGAGCAGAACCCTTGTAATAAGCGTCATTACGGGGAGTTCTATCAGCGGCTCAATGATCATAATCAAATGGATGAGCGGTTCGTCAGGAAAGGCCATGAGGGCCACACCAAGAGTCATGGGAGAATTTTTTGCTATGGTTGTCAGGGTTAAACTGGCGGTGTCTTCATAGGAATACTGAAAGGCCCTGCCTGCCGATTGGGCCAAAACAAAATTGATAGTATAAAACAGGCTAAGCGGAATAAGCAGCGCGGCCACCACATTTAAATTACCCAGCAGGCTGCCGCCTTTTGCGGCAAACATGGCCATAATTGCCATTGCAAGCAGTACAATCTGAAGCGCTCCGAATGTCGCCAGTACTTTTTTCCGGTTACCGCTGTTCCGCATTTTTTCCAGCAGAAACTTTCCCGCCTGCGCCAGTGAAAATGGAAGAAGCAGCATGACGGCAATGCTGACAAGCACCGCCTTGACATTGACGGTCCCGGAAGCGCCGCCCAGGAGCAAAAGGTAAACCGGCAGCAACACCACCTGGAATACGAGGTTAGCCGGCAGTACGCTTGCCGATAGTGGAACATTACCCTTTGCTGTGCCGGTGAATACAAGATACCAGTCGGTGCATGGCGTTACCATTAACATTATAAATCCAATTTGTAAAACGGGAGAACCGGAGAGAAACAGTTTTCCCAGCGTCCATACCAGCAACGGCGTCCAAACAAAGTTAATGGAAACCGCTGTGACGGAGAATTTTATATTGGCAAATGCTTTTCGGTAGTCTTTTAACGGAATATTTAAAAAGGCGCCGAATAACATTATAAACAGAAACGGCGTCACAAAAATTTCCGCGTACCGTTCCACAGCCGGAATCCGGCCAAATAGCAGGCCAACGGGTATTGCGGAAAAAATAATCAGCGTCTGATATTTTTCAATTTTGCTCATGAAATTTCACGTAAATTTTCAATTCGCCTCGGTAAATACGGATGGGATATGAACATAGATACAATAATAACATATACCGCCGCCAATTTTTCACTAAAACCACGAAACAATTTCGGCAGAAATATTATACAAAATATAATGCCAAAAAGAACCATGAACCGCCTAGCGGCGGCTGCCCGTCTGACGGCCAAATTGTTCAAGCGAATCGGACATGCGTTCCATGCGGGTATAGGCGCCTTCAAGTTCGCTGTACTGGGTCTTGAGGGTTTGCTCCTTTATAGTCAGTTGGCGGTCCAGCGTGTCTATGCGGCGGTCGTTGGCCGATATGCGGGAGTCTAGCCCTGAGGTCTTTGCCGCTATGATGCCGCCCAACTCGACGTAAGGCTGAAGGGTCTGGTTTAACGTGTAGGCAAGCCCTGTATCAATGATCAGGTCGCCGTCACTGTCCCTGCCAAAGAGTTGTTTCAGCGTGTCCATGTTGGTTCGGAGCGCCTCGTCAAAGGCCGATTCGTTTATTTCCATGTAGCCGCGCATCTTGGTCGGGTCGTAACCGCCGCCGCGCCGCGCGTCCGTCATTATTCCAAATGACGAGAGCAGGTGTTCCTGCCCCGATGAGTCAGCGTACGGAGAGGTCATTATCTGCTGGAGCCTGCCCCTGAAACGTACCAGATCGTTGTCGGCGGAAAACACGCCCAGCCTGCCGCGCAGCTCGTTCTGCTCCTCCTCGGTAAGGTATGTGAGCTCCCGTATCACGCTCTCGTCGTTGCGGGTAAGCACGTTCAGTTCCGCCATCAGGCGGTTGTAGTTGCCGACAAGCGTTATCACCGCGTCCTTAACCGCCTCCGTGTCGGCGTCCACTTCGATCGTTACCGGCGTTTCGCCGGCCGCCCGCGCGTTCAGGGTAACGCCGGGTAGGAGGTCGTCTATCGTGTTGGAGGGGCGCTGTACCTCTATGCCGTCCATCAGCACGATTGCGTCCTGCGCGGTCGAAACCGGGTTGAGCGGACGGACATCCCCGCCGGCGGGGGCCGGGTCGAAAAGCTGTATGTTTCGTATAGACACAGAGCGGTGGGTGTTGTCGTTGTTGATGTTTATGCCGGTGATGGTCCTGCCGTCCGCCAGCGGGTAGAGCTGGTACTGGTTCTGGGAGAAGGCTGGGGAGTCCTTTATGGGCGGCAGCGCGGCGCTCGTCCCGTCGCTGAATTCCAGGCTGAGGACTGACAGGTTGTCCACGCGGGCGGCAGCCGGGCTGACGGGGGATTCGGCTGCCGGAGTGCTGGGAGGATAGTCCGGCATCCCGTCCGCCACATCCTGCGCCGATAGATCGGACGGGACATCCACGGCAGCGCCCGCCGCGCCAGTGTCCGCGGCGCCCGTGCCGGCGCGTTGACGCTGTATCACGTACTTGCCGTCCACGATGGCCTCCCCGCCGTCCGCCGGGGCCGAGGGGATGGCAGGCTGAGGCGGGAATGCGGCGTTCCCGCCGAATGCGGCGTTCCCGCCGGGAACGCCGGCGCTTCCAGCGCCCGCAGCGGACGAAGTGATCGGTGCGCTTGGGGCTGCCGGCAGTACGTCCGCAGCCGTAATTGATGTCTCGAAACGCAGTATCAGCGTGGGCGCCGGCGCGACATTGCCCAGCGAAATGTTTATGTTGGACATGGGCGGCGCCCGCATACCATCGCCTGAGACGGACTCGTTTATCGCCGAAGCGCCCCGCGCCGCTACCGCCTTGATGTTGGTAACTTTAGGCTCCGCAGCGGCCTGTCCCACGATGCCGGTTTGCAGGGCCAAACGGAGAGCGTCATCTGAAAAGGTAAGGCGGTTTTCCGCGCCCGTTACAAGCGATTCCAGCACGAGCGACTTGCTGCCTTTCTGTACGGCGACAAGGCCGGCCTTTACCGTACCCTGACCGCGCCGGTTCAGCGTATCCACAAATTCCTGGACGCTGCCGCCCGGAAACTTAAATGAAACACTTTTACCGCCTACGGAGAAGGAGTACTCGCCTTGGGACACCTGAAAAGAACCGTCCAGCGGCTTTGAAATGAAGCGATCGGCTGCCGCCGTCTGTTTTACCGTGAATTCATGCTGTCCGGTATCAGCGTCACGCGATACGGTCGCGCCGAGCGCTCCCTCGTTGCTGGAAACGGCTGACCTGTCGTTGAACGGATTCTGGTACGAGTACAACATACGGGAGTCTTCCCGCAGTTGGGTGATACGCAGTCCAAGATTCTGCCAGTTTGTCTTTTGCGCGGCAAGCGTTTCGTTGGTCCGCTCGATCCGCTGCCTGGGAAGGCGTTCAACCTTCATAATATTTTCGACAATCTTTTCCGTATCAAACCGGCTTTTTACACCCGGTATAGATATGTCAGGCATGAACTTTATTACCCCGGTCCGCTAAACTTTTTCGTCAAACAAGAAACCTATGGCCTCTTCTATTTTGCTGTGAAGGCGCTGCAACTCTTCCGGCGGCAGCACTTTTATTACCTTATCGGTATCGGGATCTATCACATTGACGGTTATCTCGTTTGATTCATGGTTTATGACAAACTGTAATTTCTTGTTAAAGGCAAGACTTATTTTTTGAAGTCGCTCAACCCCGGCCCTAATCTTTTTCGGTGTATCATTTCCGGGCAGGCTGGCGGAGAACCGTTTAACTTCGTTGTCCCAGTTTGAGTCATTCGCCAGCGAAGCGCCATACTCCACATTCGGCCTGCGTTTTGCCGCCGCAGCCTGAAGCGCGGAAAGTCCTGTTTCAACAACACTTGCTACCATATTCAAAATATACCCCCTGTTTGTGGACAATGGATACCACCGTCCAAAATGAATTTCTACCGGCATAAACCGGACATTCAAAAAGAAAAAGATGGGGAAGCGCGCGAACCTCCCCATCTCTTGTGATAAAAGACAACGTCCAGAAGTCTCTTATCTAAAAAAGTTTTACCCCATCCTTAACCGAGCAGCGAAAGAACCGACTGGTTCCTCACGTTAGCCTGGGCAAGCATTGCGACACCGGCCTGCGAAAGTATCTGGTCCTTTGTGTACTGAACCATACCCGACGCCATGTCCTGATCACGGATGCGCGATTCGGCTGCCTGAAGATTTTCCGCCGCTGTTGCTATGCCTATAGCCGCCGTTTCAAAACGGTTCTGGTAAGCGCCAAGGTCCGCGCGCTGCTTGGATACGATTTTGAGCGCATTGTCCAGA